>JBCBKZ010000424.1:0-5132 GCA_038520955.1 Bacteroidota bacterium
CCACTTAAGTGGATTCCTAAGATATTGGTTCCCTCATTTGCAATCCCTCGTATTAGGACTTGACCAAAGCATCCTCGCCTTATTGGGAGGTGTATTTTTTGTAGAAACATTAAGACATCATATTCTGGCCCATATTAACGCCAAAAAATGGCTTAGTGTCATGTACTATGCCAGCCTGGTGAGTATGCTGATGATGGTTAGTTTGTCCATCGGCCTAGCTTTCATCTCTCCCCTTGAAATTCTAGCTGAAGGAGAAATCAGAAATTTAGCTGTTCTAGCGGCAAAATTCGGTCGTTTTACTTATATCATTGCTACCCCCTTCTGTCTATTAGCAGCTTACTACTTATATAAAGAAAGGAGAAGTCTTTATTTCATCTTTGGACTGGTAGTTCTCGTACTGATCGCTTTTTTCCTGGCTATTGTTTCTCAGTTTAGTGCAGCTCCCGAAGCAGGCTTCCCTAGAGCTGAGGTAATGATTGGACTAGCCTTCTACGCTATAGGACTACTACTAGATGTGGGCGAGCAACTCTTAGAGATTGCCAGGGATCGTGAAAGAGCCCTAAAAGACAGGCTCTACGCGAGTCAGCACATAGAACAACTAAACTCCCAGCTGAAGGAAGCGAATGATACCCTGGAAGAACGGATTAAGAGAAGAACAGAAGAATTAGCCAAAGCAAAGGAGGAGGCTGAGGTAGCCTCCATAGCTAAATCTGACTTCCTAGCTACTATGAGTCACGAGATACGTACCCCTATGAATGGAATCATAGGCATGGCAGATCTTCTAGATCGGACCAGATTGGATATTGACCAACGAGAACAACTTGCCATCATCAGAAATAGTGGGGAATCTCTCCTGACCATTATAAATGACATACTGGATTTCAGTAAGATCGAATCCGGCAAACTGGAACTGGAACAAGCCCCTTTTTCTATCCAATCCTGCATAGAGGACGTATTCGACCTATTCGGATTACGGGCCAGAGAGAAACAGTTGGATTTACTCTATGAGATAGAAGCAGACACCCAGGAAGGGATCATAGGAGATGTGGTACGGACTAAACAGGTACTAATTAACCTGGTCAGTAATGCCATTAAGTTCACAGATAGTGGAAGGGTGTATGTAAAGGTCACATCCATCCAGGTATCTGAAGGCCAGTACGGTTGGCAGTTCATGGTAGAAGATACAGGGATAGGCATTCCGCCTGATAAAATAGATCAGCTATTTCATGCTTTTAATCAGGCTGATACTTCCACCACCAGGAAGTATGGGGGCACAGGCTTAGGACTGTCAATTTCTAAAAGACTCATAGAACTCATGGGAGGAAAGATATGGGTAGAAAGCCAGGAAGGCATGGGGTCTAAATTCTTCTTCACAGTCATAGCACCTGTAGCTAACTTAAACAGTCAGATGGATCTTCTTCCTAAGGATAGTCTGGAAGATATATCCATTCTCATTCTGGAGGACCAGACTTTAAGAGGTAAAATCCTTACCAGTCAGCTCCAGACATATGGTATGACTACAGAAGTAGTTTCACAAACTGAAGAAGCTTTTCAAAAATTAGAGAAGGGGAAATTCTCTCTTATCATTACCCATTACGCTCAGCAGAATTCGAATATTCTTGATTTGTGTGAAAGGGTGAAGTCCCGCTTCCCCACTCTTCCTATTCTTATACTAAGTTCCATAGGAGGCGCCAACTTATCAAAAGATGTGGCAGACAAAGTTCTCCTTAAACCTTTCCGTCAAAGACCCCTCATACGATCCATCTATTCTCTATTAAAGATTCCCATTCAAACGGAAGTTCAGGACACGCCTCGCCCTACTCCTCAAGTACAAGTAGCCCCTATTTCCATTTTACTTGTAGAAGACAATCTGGTTAATCAGAAAATAGCCAAACGTATGTTTGACAGTTTGGGTTATTCTGTAGACCTGGCTAACAATGGGAAAGAGGCAGTCAAAAAACTTGATGAGCAGGGATATGATTTGGTTTTTATGGATGTACAGATGCCCATTATGGATGGTCTGACGGCTACCCGATTCATTCGGGAAAGCACTACATCTGACACATTGCCTATCATTGCTATGACGGCAAATGCCTTACCTGAAGACAGAGAAGCTTGCCTGGATGCTGGAATGAATGACTATCTGGCTAAGCCTATCAAGCCCAAATTTCTTCAGGATATGATCAATAAGTGGAGAAAGGTCTAAAGAAGCTAAAAGCAGGGTGTGGAGCCATAGGGATTAGCCTCATGATCTATGGTGAAGGTAAATTCTTTTCCGTCCCTTCCTCTGGTATAGACTACGTAATCCCAGTTTCCTGAATGGGTGAGTTTGTATTGTCCATTAACCTTTCCTTCATAGAGCTCCTGGTAATAGGTATCTATAGAAGGGACAAGTCCATCTTCATGGATCACCTCTCTCTCATATTCCAGTTTTAAGGAAGAAATCTGCCCTTCATACCTTATCTCCAGCGCTTTCTCCTCCTCTGTAAAGCTAATCCAGATCCTTCCTGTAGTCCCACTGTCGTTGGTGTAACAGATATAATGACTTACTGTAAGGGAATCTTCCTGAATATTTTCTTCTTCCACCAAAGGAATTTCCTGAGTCTCTTCTTTTTCCTCTGAGGCAGTTGTTTGAGGGGGAGAAGTAGCTTGGCAGGCTACCAGCAATAGGAGAACACATCCCCCTGTCCATACAAATTTGGGCAACTTCATGGCTTTAATTAACCTATTTTCTGCCAAATAGTAAGGACTAAAAAGTAGCAATTCATCTGTTTTTGGCTTACCTTAAATTAGAATGCACGCATTGCATCCAGCAACTAACTATTCGCTATGAAAAAAGCCATATTTGAGAGCTATGGAAATACTGGAGTCCTGAAAATCATAGATTCAGAAATTCCTGCTATTAGCCAACATGAAGTACTTGTCCGGGTAGAAGCTGCCGCTTTAAATCCAAAAGATATTCTGGTGCGAAAGGGGAAGTTCAAACAGTTTACAGGTAAAAAATTTCCTCAATCCATAGGCTTTGATTTCTCAGGAAAAGTAGAAAATGCCAATGGAAGTGAATTTCCTCAGGGTAGTCATGTCTATGGTATGGTGAATGGGTGGAATGGTAGATGCTGTGCAGAATACATCAATGTCAATAAAAATGAGCTATTTCAGAAGCCTGAAAATATCTCCTTTGAAGATGCCGCAGGTATTCCGCTAGCGGCCCAAACAGCTCTACAAGGTATTCGTGATCAAGGGAAACTCAAAAGCGGACAACATATTCTCATCAATGGTGCTTCTGGTGGTGTAGGTACTCTGGCCATCCAAATAGCTAAAGCCATAGGAGGAAATGTTACCACTGTCTCCAGTACTAAAAATATGGACTTTTGTACTTCATTGGGAGCAGATCATACCCTTTCTTATCAGGACATCAAGATCCCCGACCTCTCGGAGAGATATGATGTCTTCTTTGATGTATTTGGGAACTATAGCTTCAAAAAGGTATCCCACCTCCTCACCTCAAAAGGGATATTTGTGAGTACAATCCCTAATGCGGAAATCATCAAGGAACAACTTTTCAATCCTTTAAGAAAGAAAAAAGCAAAGCTGGTGGTGGTCAAATCAAATCGGAAAGACCTGCAATGGCTCGCAGAGCATATCAGCCAGTCTAGCATAATGCCTGTAACAGATAAGGTATATCCTCTGGAACAAATTGGAGATGCCCAGGCCTATATTGAAACCAAGCGTGCAAAAGGGAAAGTAATCCTTACTCCATAGCTGCCAGTTCTGCTTCAGCAGCTAAATAAGCGAAGGAGGCCATGCTTCCTTCTGCCACAACTCTCTCCCAGTATTTTTTGGCAGCAGCAGTATCCTGTTTTTCATAGAGATACCAGTTTCCTAAGGCATACAGATTTACATCGCCGGGATATTCTTCCGTTCCGGTGGCCAGGAGCTCGTCTTCTGTCATTTGCCCTTTGTAAAAGAGGCAGGTATTCAGGTAAACAAAATTCTCAATGATGTCCAGCTCAGCATTTACGGGCTCCAGTAAGGCCTCTGCTTCTTCCGCTCTTCCTACTCTCCTAAGGGTCATGTAGTACCAGTGGGTAGCCGATACGATGTTATCATCATTATGGTGGGTCTTGTAGCGAGAATCATAAGCCTCTCTAGCAGCTTCCCAGTCATGCTTAAGGTAGTGGGCCAGTGCTAAATGGTACCAGATATTCCCATGGAGGCTGGAAATGGAGATTCCCCTATCATTGGGGAGGCCATCAGGTTCTGTCATATCTTCTTTCCCCTCCACCAGTTCTGCGGCTTTCTCAAAGTCTGCTATGGCTTTATCATACTGGCGGGTGCTGATATACCTGTGCCCCCTATGTCTATACATACGAGCGTCTTCCGGATGCTTTTCTACGCCTTCACTAAATATGGCTATGGCATCATTGTATTTGCCAAGGTAGCCCGCTCTTCTACCATACCAGATCAGCGCCATAGGATCATCTGGCTGTTGTTCATACTCAGCCTTGGCCATTTCAAATTTCTCTAACGCACCTTCGGAAGGAGACTTTGCACTGAATAAGCTATCCCCTAGCAGAGTTACCGCTTCAAAGGATTGATGATAGGGAGATACCTCAGTTTGGGAATCTGTAGCTGATTTAGGGGTACAAGCAAATAGCAAGCATAGGCCCAATAGAAGGAAGGGTGAGGTTTTCATGGTGGTTGACGTAGGAAGTTTCTATTCGTTTTCTATTAACAGAAATCTACGGAGAAATTAGAAAAGTTATCCTATCATTCCAGTTCCCTGATCTTCTCTATTGATTCTGAGGTCATCCTCAGTAAGCCCCTCTCATTTTCCAGTACATCTGTTGTTAGCTTTTGTAACATGATCATGGCATCTATGGTTTTCGTGTCTGAATCCATGTTCATCAACTGCTGGACAACGGAGTTACCTAACTCATGGGCTACTTTCTGATACTTATACACACCAGAAATAATGGCTAAGCGCTCTACATCCATATGTTGGGTGATCCCATTAATTTTGGCCCCTTCGAAAGCCAGATCTTCCAGGCTCAAAAAGCCTATTCCCTTCCAACATTCTATTTTCTGAAACTTGAATTCATCGTTTAAAAAGTAAGTTTTCATCCCATCCC
>JBCBKZ010000425.1:0-5126 GCA_038520955.1 Bacteroidota bacterium
AAGCTCAAACGATTAGACTAGAAAAACTGGTAGAATATTGAATGAAGGTCTTCTTTTTCTTTGAAATAGGAGGCCTTTTCTCATAAGCTAAGGGCCCCAATTCAGGAACTCATGCTGTTTATTGTTCGTATTTCCGTAATTTGATCCCGGACTGAGAAGGTAGCCAGCGCTACTTTAGTTGCTTAACACCATACATGGAACCCGTACAACATTACATACAAGAGGGAATTCTTTACGAGCCAGTCGTTCCCAATATTCAGGATTGGCCTATCAATCTGTTCTTTAAGAATAAAAAGCGAATTGTAAAGGATGTAGTGGCAGAGGCCATTGACCAGCTGCACGCACAGGCCCAGCAAGAAGGGGTAGTCATTCAGGATTACATTGCCAGAACTATGTACCTGGAAAGGATCCGTATGAATGAAGACCCGTGGAAGGTGGACCCTAAAGACGAACAGAAGTTTTGGGGGGGGATAAAAAAGGCTCTGGTTAAGAATGATCAATTTGAGGGAGATGTAGAAGCGTTTACCCAGGCCAATGAGGAAATGCTGGAGCGTATCGTCAGTAGGTATGCCAATGAGATCTCCAGTAATTTTAAGCCTTCCAGTTATCACTTTGCCAAGCGCTTCCTGCCTTTCATGTTTTCTACTCTCCTCAATGCTTCTGCAGGGAAGACTTTTATGTCTATCATCAACCATAGGCTGCAGTTGCAAGAGAAAGTCCACCTATTGGGAGAAATAGAGGCTATGCGTAACCTGGCATCTAAAGGAACGCTAATCCTGGTTCCCACCCATACCAGTAATATGGATTCCATTCTGATAGCTTGGGGGATTCATGCATTGGGACTTCCTGCTTTCATTTATGGTGCCGGACTCAACCTCTATAATCATAAGATTGTCTCTTACTTTCTTACCCGTTTGGGAGCATACAAACTAGACCGAAGAAAGCGGAATCCTATATATCGGTCCACCTTGGATGCCTATTCTACTGTAGCCATTCAGGAAGGGGTTCATGGATTATTCTATCCAGGTGGTACCAGATCCAGATCTGGAAACCTGGAGAACAAGATTAAGTTAGGGTTACTTCAGACTGCCATAGAAGGGCAGAGAAGAAACTTTATGTATCCTCCTTCCCACAACAGAGGAAAGATATTCATAGTGCCTCTGGTGATTAGCTACCACTTTGTACTGGAAGCAGCTTCTCTGATTAAGCAGCACCTCAAGCGTACCGGACAAGAGCAGTACTACATCATGAATGATGAATTTGGGAGCTCTCGTAAATTTCTGGAGTTTGTGTGGAATACCTTTAGTGCCAGCTCTGAGATTGCCCTCTCCTTCGGGAAGCCCATGGATATTTTTGGAAACTTTGTAGATGAAGATGGGCAGAGCTATGATAAGGAGGGTAGGGAGATAGATATCTCCTCCTACTTTAAGTCTGGTGGGGTGATCACAGATGATAAACAGCGGGATAAAGAGTACACCCGTCTGCTGGGAGAAAAGATAGTAGAGAGATATAAGGTGGAAAACCTGGTCTTCTCGAGTCATTTGGTAGCATTTGTAGCCTTTCAACTTATCTCCAGAAAATATCCCGACCTGGATTTATACGGCCTCCTACGCCTACAAGGAGAGGAGAAGGTCCTTTCTTTGGAGGAATTCCACGAATCAGTAGAAAGGGTATTGAAGCAGCTGTTTAAGATGGCTGAAGAAGACAAGCTGAAACTGGCCCGACACATGATTAATGATGCCAAGTCTATCATCGAGCATGGCGTAAAAAATCTGGGCTTATACCATGCCAAGAGGCCATTAACCTTTCAGGGTGAACAGCAGCTGGTTTCGGAGAATATCAATTTACTATACTATTACCACAACAGGCTTTCGGGATATAATCTGGCCCCATTTGTATAATCAGAAATTATGGTAGGAATTTTAGGAGCAGGTAGTTTCGGAACAGCACTGGCAAACATCATTGCTCAAAATAAACCTGTACTACTATATGTGAGGAATCCCGAGAGAGCAGAGAAAATAGACAGGGAGAGAACGCATAAAGGATATAAACTAAGTGAGAATATTACGCTCACCTCTGATCTGGAAAGAGTCCCTTCAGAATGTGAGTTACTTTTCCCTGTAGTGCCCTCCGGGAGCTTCCCGGGCCTGATTGAGGAACTCGCAGGCTACCTCAAGCCTTCTCACGTACTCATTCATGGTACAAAAGGGTTAAGCATAGATGTAGATGATAGGACCAACCTTCGAAAGCTGGATGGACTCAATAAGGAGGATATTCAGACCATGAGTGAGTTGATCGTACAGGAAACACCTGTACTGCGTGTAGGTTGTATTGCCGGTCCTAACCTGGCCGTAGAGATTCTGAAAGAACAGCCTGCTGCTACCGTGGTAGCCAGTAGGTTTGAGCAGGTGATAAAAATGGGGATGGAGGCCTTAAGGTCTTCCAGGTTTAAAGTATATGGAAGTCATGACCTTCTGGGAATAGAACTGGCAGGCGTCCTTAAAAATATCATGGCCATAGCATCAGGTATGCTTCATGGGCTTGACTATGGAGATAACACCAAGGCACTGTTGGTGGCTAAAGGTCTGGAGGAGATGATCACAGTAGCTAAGGGACTCGGAGCAGATCCCAAGGCATTCCTTGGGCTAGCAGGCATAGGGGACCTTGTGGCTACCTGTTACAGTCCACTAAGCCGTAACTTTACCTTTGGGTATAGAATGGCCAAGGGAGAAAGTATGGAAGATATAAAGACCTCTATGGAAGAAGTAGCAGAAGGCTTAAATACGGTAGCTATCGTTCGAGCACTTTCTGCCAGATATAGGATTCCTGCCCCTATTACCCAGGCACTCTTCAGAATTTTGTTTGATGGGATGGATATAGAAAAAGGAATGAATCTCCTCATGGAATATCCTTACAAAGAAGACGTTGGCTTTTTGTAGATGAACCTCCTGACTATGAGGGTGTATTATGAATTGGATTTAGGATATTCATCCATAGTTATTAATTTCGTGCGGTAAAAAATCTGGTGCGCCAGTTTTTTGCCAACATTTTTTCAACTCAGTATTATCAGTTACACATGAGTTATAGTCGATTAAATAATCTGACGGGATGGGGGGTATTTGTGTTTGCACTAATCGTGTACCTATCTACCATGGCTCCTACCGCCAGCTATTGGGATTGTGGGGAATTTATAGCTTGCGCTAATGAATTGGAAGTACCTCACCCGCCTGGTGCTCCTTTCTTCCTCTTGCTCGGAAGAGTGTTCGCTATCTTTGCCTTTAATGATGTAGAGCAAATAGCCTTTATGCTGAACCTGATGAGTGTATTGGCGAGTTCCTTTACCGTTCTATTCACTTTTTGGATTACTACTCATCTGGGAGAGAAACTTCTGGATAGAAAAGAAAAAAACCAAACAGATAAGTTGGTTCTCATGGGAGCCGGCATAGTAGGAGGGATGGCATGTACTTTTGCCAGTTCCTTCTGGTTTAACGCTGTGGAGGCGGAGGTATATGCATTGAGTTCCTTCTTCACTGCGGTGGTGGTATGGTTGATGTTTAAGTGGGAAGAAAGAGCAGATGAGCCCGGCAATGAACGCTGGATCATTCTCATTGCTTACCTGATGGGCTTGTCTATAGGTGTTCACTTGCTGAACCTGTTGACCATCCCGGCTTTGGCATTTATCTACTACTTTAAGAAGTATGACTTTAGCTGGTCAGGCTTCCTGATTACAGGAGCTATCTCAGTACTGATACTAGGGGTTATTCAAACAGGGATTATCCTATACACCTTCGACTTTGCATGGGCATTTGAGCGCTTCTTTGTAGGAACGCTTAAGCCAGGAAGGGTAGTAGTAGAAACAGGCTTAGGAATGCCTATAGGATCTGGCGTTATCATCTTCTTCTTGCTACTATTTGGTGGGATCATAGCTACCATATACTATAGCCAGCAGAAGAATAAGCACCTGCTTAATGTAGCTATGCTATGTGTGGTGGTGATCTTTATAGGATTCTCCTCTTATCTGATGGTTCCCATTCGCTCGAATGCAAATCCTCCCATAGACGAGAACAACCCTGACAATACACAGACTTTCCTAAGCTATATGAAAAGGGAGCAGTATGGGGATCGACCTTTATTGTTTGGCCCTCTTTACAATGCAGCGCCTATAGGACTAGAAGAAATAGGACCTGAGTATTCTCTGGATGAGACTGCCGGAAAATATAAAGTGATAGGGACCAAGAGAAGGTATGAGTATAGTGGAAATGATAAGATCCTTTTCCCAAGAATGTATGACCAGGGCCGGTATAATATGGGGCCTCATGCATACGCCAATTACGTAAAGAGAACCGGTAAGCCGGAAACTCCCGCTGATGATAAGCCTACTACAGGCGAGAATTTCAGATTCTTCCTGGATTATCAGGTGAGACATATGTACGTAAGGTATTTCATGTGGAATTTCGCAGGTAGAGAACTGGACTATCAGGATGCTGACTGGGAGTCAGGCCTGAATTTTAGCCAGACAGCCAGAATGCCGGATTTCCTTAAGAACCATCCTGCCAAGAACCACTATTTCATGCTGCCTTTCCTTCTGGGGCTGTTAGGCCTGGTTTGGCAGGCCAGACAAAGGAGATATGACGCTACTGTGGTGGGATTGCTCTTTTTCTTCACCGGGCTAGCCATTATTCTTTACCTAAACCAGTATCCGGCTCAGCCAAGAGAAAGGGACTATTCATTTGCAGGTTCTTTCCAGACATATGCTATTTGGATAGGACTAGGCGTAATAGGTCTGTATGAATTACTGGGTAAGTATTTGAAAGGAGCAGGAGGCTATGTCGCTATCGGACTAGGGCTTATACCCCCTTTGTTGATGGGGATAGAAAACTGGGATGACCACTCTCGTGCAGGAAGATATACTGCCCCAGACTCAGCCTATAATCTCTTGAATTCTCTCGCACCTAATGCTGTAGTCTTCACCAATGGTGATAATGACACCTTCCCTCTATGGTATCTTCAGGAAGTAGAGGGCGTTAGACCAGATGTGAGGGTGCTTTGTCTGAGTTACGTGAATACGGACTGGTACATAGACCAGATGTATCAAAAGGTGAATCAATCTGATCCACTTCCCTTAT
>JBCBKZ010000426.1:0-5125 GCA_038520955.1 Bacteroidota bacterium
TGGTAAAAGGCCATAGCATCGGCTACGTCTTTTGACATAAGCTCTATGGAAGTCCCTGTGATCTTGGGCTCTTCCAACTATTTTTAGATACTTCTGGTTTCTAACTTGTACCCTCCCAACAATACTTTTAGCTTATGAAGATCACAGGGACTTCCATAGAGCTTATGTCAAAAGACGTAGCCGATGCTATGGCCTTTTACCAATCTGTATTTGGGTTTGAGAAATTGGCAGAGGAGCATGATGATATGGGAAAGGTGTATTGGGGACTATTACAAAAAGGGTCTTTCAAACTCAGTTTTAAAGAAGAAGAAAGGCTTAAGTCCGAGGCAGTATTTATGAGAAATAAATCCATAGGAGCTACCATAGCCATATGTTTCCAGGTAGATGATCTGGAAGGCTACTATGAGGAGGTACTACACAAATGTAAAGCCCTTGATCATCCTCATCTGACGCCCTGTGGTTCCCACCAGTTTTCTCTTGCCGACAAGGATGGGTATGTCATCACCATAGAAAGATTCAAAGACTGACCCTAAGAAATGCTGGTTTCAGCATATTCCCTTTACATAAAATGTTTATCATGCCTAAGCATTTAGAATAGACCATACGCTAACCCCCAAAAACAACCTAAATCCAACAAACTACATGAAAAGAACAGGACCATTTGACAGACTTAAAGGGCAGGTAGTCATAGTAACAGGAGCAAATTCTGGAATAGGGAGAGCCATAGCCATAGAAATGGCCAGAGAGGGAGCTTCCGTAGTGATTAACTGGCTGTTTGATGAGGAGGAAACTCAGGCCATGCTGGATGAAATTCAGGCCCTTGGGGGAACAGCTTCCGGTTTCAAAGCTGATGTCAGCGTGGAGCAGGATGTACTGGATATGTTTGCCTTTACCAAGGAAATATATGGGACAGTGGATATCCTGGTGAACAATGCAGGTATTCAGAAGGATGCTCCCTTTACAGAAATGACAGTAGCTGAATGGGATAAGGTGATGGATGTCAACCTGAAAGGACAGTTCTTATGTGCAAGAGAGGCCGTGAAAGAATTTATCCGTAGGGGCGTAGTGGAAGAGGTGTCTTGTGCAGCAGGGAAAATTATCTGTATGAGTTCTGTTCATGAAGTAATACCTTGGGCAGGGCATGTAAATTATGCTGCTTCAAAAGGGGGCGTAATGATGATGATGCAGAGCATAGCGCAGGAAGTAGCTCCCCATAGGATTCGGGTAAACAGCATTGGGCCGGGTGCTATTAAGACACCTATCAATACCAGTGCATGGGGAACACCAGAAGCGCTGGAAAGTCTCCTTGGACTGATCCCTGTTAATAGGATAGGAGAAACCTATGACATAGCCAAAGCTGCTGTTTGGTTGGCTTCTGATGAGTCTGATTATGTGCATGGAACCACTATGTTTGTGGATGGAGGAATGACCCTGTATCCAGGTTTTGCCACAGGGGGATGATTAATTCTCCATTTTCTTATTCTCACGAAAAAAATCTAATCCATATATGTCTGAACAATCCAGGATAGATGAAAATTACGCCTCCCCAGACAGGAAATGGCTTCAATGGGGACCTTATCTAAGTGAGCGTCAATGGGGAACTGTTAGAGAAGATTACAGTCCTGACGGAGATGCATGGGGATACCTCCCTCATGATCATGCCCGTTCACGTGCCTATAGATGGGGGGAAGATGGGTTGGCAGGTATTTCTGATGTTACTCAGCGGATATGTTTTGCCTTGGCACTATGGAATGGGAAGGATGCTATCCTGAAGGAAAGATTGTATGGATTGACAGGCCCGGAAGGGAATCATGCTGAGGATGTAAAAGAGCTGTACTTCTACCTGGATAATACGCCTACCCACTCTTATATGAAGTACTTGTATAAGTATCCTCAGGCGGCTTTTCCTTATGATGAGCTGGTCAGTGTGAATGGAAGAAGATCTAAGCATGAACCAGAATATGAGATACTGGATACAGGCGTATTCGATGACGGGAAATACTTTGATGTGTTTGTGGAATATGCCAAAGCAGAGCATGAAGACATTCTCATAAAAATAACGGTGGAGAATAGAGGACCAGATGCGGTAACTGCCTGGGTACTTCCTACCCTGTGGTATAGAAACTTATGGTCCTTTGGGTATATGGAGGATAAGCCTTCTATCAGACAGGAAGAGGAGAAGGAAGGGTTCCACCTTCTAAAGGGAACCCATCAGGAAATTGGAGATCACTACCTGTACTGCGAGACAGCAGATAAAGTTCTGTTTACAGAGAATGAAACCAATGCTGAAAGGCTATTTGATGAGGAGAATGAACATCCCTATGTGAAAGATGCTTTCCATATAGCCATCATAGAGGACGACTTTGATTTATTGGAGAAAAAAACAGAGGGCTCTAAGTGCGCACCCATGTACCAGATAGCCTTGGACAATGGTGAACGTAAAGAAATCAGGCTGAGGCTCAGTAGGAAAAAGCTGAGAGGGAATCCTCTAGGCAAGGGTTTTACGGATGCATTCAAAAAGAGACTGAAGGAAGCTGATGCTTTTTACCAGGAAAAGATGCCAGTAGATGCAGATCCAGAAATGGCACGCATACAGCGACAGGCCTTTGCGGGTATGATGTGGACCAAGCAGTACTATCACATAGATGTACCTACATGGTTACATGGTGATCCTGGCCAACCCAAACCTCCTGAAAGCAGGTTGAAAGGGAGAAACAGCAACTGGAAGTATCTGAATAATGAGGATATCATCTCCATGCCTGATAAATGGGAATATCCATGGTATGCTGTATGGGACCTGGCTTTCCATTGTGTGCCCATTGCCATGATAGATCCGGATTTTGCCAAGCATCAGCTTATTCTCATGCTGAGAGAATGGTATATGCACCCTAATGGACAGATCCCTGCATACGAATGGAACTTTGGGGATGTAAATCCTCCTGTGCATGCATGGGCTACCTTAAGGGTGTATGAGATAGAGAAGAAACAAAAAGGCAAAGGTGACATAGAATTTCTGAAAAGGGTCTTCCAAAAACTCATGCTCAACTTTACCTGGTGGGTAAACAGAAAAGACTCGGATGGGAATAATGTGTTTGAAGGGGGGTTTTTGGGACTGGATAATATTGGGGTCTTTGACAGAAGTGAAGGTCTTCCAGGAGGAGGGGTATTGGAACAGGCGGATGGAACCAGCTGGATGGCTACCTACTCCCTGAACATGATGCAAATGGCCCTGGAGATAGCCCAGGAGGACTCCACTTTTGAAGATGTGGCCACTAAGTTTTTCGAGCACTTCATCTACATAGCGGAGACCCTGAATAATTTCGGAGCAGATGCAGAAGGGCTTTGGGATGAGGATGAAGGCTTTTATTACGATCAGATTCATCTGCCAGATGGGAGCTATTTACCCATTAAGGTAAGATCACTGGTAGGGCTTTCCACCCTCTTCGCGGTATGTATAGTTCCCAAATCTGTGCAGGAAAAAGTACCGGAATTCATGGAGAGGAAGGAATGGTTTAAGAAGTACCGAAAGGAAATGGGCAAGAAACCTATCACCTTTGAGAAGGAAAATGGGGATGTCCTTATGGCCATGGTCCCCAAAAATCGCTTGCTTAGGCTTCTGGAAGCCATGCTGGACGAGCACGAGTTCTTGGCACCTGGAGGCATACGATCTCTTTCACGAAAACACGCTCACCAGGACTATGTGTTAGATTTTAAAGACCAGCACTATAGTTTACGCTATGAAGCAGGGGAATCTTCTACGCATATGTTTGGAGGTAATTCTAACTGGCGTGGACCTATTTGGTTTCCTATGAACTATATGCTGGTCCAATCTCTGTATACCTATTGTCATTTCTTTGATGGAGAGAGTACAGCAGAGTATCCCACAGGCTCAGGAAATCAGGTGAATTTTACCTCCATTGCAGATGATATTTCCAAAAGGCTCATAAACATCTTTGTGCCGGACCAGACCGGCCATAGACCTGTAAACGGAGATTATACCATATTTGGGCGAGATCCACACTTTAAGGACCTGGTCTTATTCTATGAGTATTTTCATGGAGACAATAGCCGTGGAGTAGGGGCCAGCCACCAAACGGGATGGACGGGTCTGGTAGCTGAACTCATAGATAAGGTGATCTGGAAAAATGAGTAGAGAATAATGGAGATCCCACACATACAGGCGACAGATGTTCCTTGGCTTTCTACAGAAGAGATGATAGAAGTAGACAGATTGATGGAGGAAGTCTATGGCATTCAGCTTATCCAGATGATGGAGAATGCCGGTAGAGGTCTGGCCTTGGTTGCTAAGCATCTTTTAGGAGGGGCTATCAATGAGAAAAATATTGTAGTATTGGCCGGAACGGGGGGTAATGGGGGAGGCGCTATGGTAGCCGCCAGAAGGCTTCATATGTGGGGCGCAGTGGTAAAGGTTTATGTAACTAATTATGATAAACTTACTCCTATCCCCTTACACCAGCACAGGATTCTCCAAAAACTGGACTTGACTTTGGAAACTGGAGAGGAGCTCGTCAAGAAAGAGTCTATAGAAGCAGACCTGATTCTTGACGGTATTATAGGATACAGCTTATCTGGCAACCCAAGGGGCATTGCTGGGGAGATGATACGATGGGCAAATCAGCAGGATACACCTGTACTTTCGTTAGATACGCCTTCAGGCATCAGTCTGACTACCGGACAGATATATGAACCTGTCATTCAGGCTGCGGCTACCATGACCATTGCCTTACCTAAGAAGGGATTGTTTCCAGAAAAGGTAAAAGGCATTAGAGGAGATCTTTATTTGGGAGATATTAGTGTCCCCGACGAATTATATGCTGAGAAGACGCTTGGCGTCAGTTTAAAGACTGTTTTTGCACAGTCAGATGTGTTACGTTTGTTAGATGTATGAACAGATCTCTGTCATTATTCCTACCATCAATGAGGAGGAATACCTTGCTGACACTATAGAAAGTCTATTAGGTCAGTATGGGTTAAAGGAGATCATCGTTGCGGATGGTGGTAGTCAGGATAAGACAATGGCTATAGCTGAAGCATTTTCTCAGGTAAAGGTGATTCATGCTGAAAGAGGAAGAGCCTCTCAATTGAATGCAGGAGCAGAGATAGC
>JBCBKZ010000427.1:0-5121 GCA_038520955.1 Bacteroidota bacterium
ATGGCACATTTCTAAAATGAAAATATGACAAAATAGCATTTATGGTTAATTTTGGGACTGAAATTCCCTTGAGAAGGAGCTAGATGTTATTAGAAGATGAATCCTTACAAGAAATAGTTCACTAATTCGTTTAATATCTAATCCTTGCAGCTCTTTCATTACGTTGATTGCTCCTTATCCCAAATTGTGCTGTTAGGACTTCTGTTAACTTCTAACGCATAGCCTATGCAACGTACTTTACGTTTCTTATCTGTTCATGCCCTGAGCGGCATGTTCACTTTCTTTTCATTGATTTCATTTTCATCCCTAACATTTGGACAAACATGTGATGCCCCGGACAGTACCTGGCTGGTAACACCTTGTTACATTGCCGGAAATCCCCTCCTGGGTAATCCTGATAATGCAGATGCCGCGGCCATAGTGAGAATGCCCTATGTCCCTACTAGTTCTGTAGATGATGGTGCCAAAACTGTTTTAGCTACCGGAGAAGAGGTTGGAACCGTTTGGGGACTGGCTTATCAACGGAAAACACAAAAACTATTTGCTTCTACCCTCCTGAAAAGACATGCTGGTTTCGGACCTCTGGGACCAGGAGGTATTTATGTGATGGATGCCTTTGAGGCTGAAGTAGATCTTGATAATTCTTTCAGTCTGGAAGAGTATGGGATAGATGCAGGAAGCTCCGTCATTACCACTGACCAGAGAGAATTACCCATGGCTGCTTCGCAAAGAAACAGAGACCCATTAGCTTTTGGCTTAGTAGGAAGGGTAGGATTTGGAGACATAGACTTTTCTGAGGATGAAGAATACCTCTGGGTCGTAAACCTATTTGATCAGAAGCTATATCAGATCAGGGTTGGAGTTCCTTATGAGAAACCAGGACCTGAGGACATTAAGGCCTTCGATATTCCCGGATTCTGTTCAGACAACAGCTTATTAGCTCCGTGGGGGCTAAGTGTGAAAGAGGGGAAGGTATATGTGGGAGTAGTTTGTCCAGCGGAGAATTCTGGATTTAGTAGTTCGCTGAGTGCTACGGTATTTGCCCTGGACCCTGATAATACGGTCTGGGAAAATGTCATAGAGGTAGATCTTACCTACCCAAGAGGAGATGTTGAGCGTTTCGGCTTCACAGTTACTAATGGGGAATGGCTTCCATGGATAGAGACCTGGCAGGAATTTACGGCTAATGCAACTGACCTGACAGAGTTTGGGTATCCTCAGCCCATCCTTTCTGATATAGAGTTCGATAGCAAAGGAGATATGATATTGGGATTCCTGGACAGAGCAGGACTACAGTTTGGCTTTGAGGCATTCAGTACTATTCCCGGAGACCAGAGCTTATATATAGGTGATGCTGCAGGAGATATTCTCCGAACCTGTAAAAGGGATGACGGCACTTTTGAGCTTGAGAATAATGCTGCTGTGTGTAATGAAGATGGAAATGGCCTCTTATCCTTTGGAGAATTCAATAATCAGGGCCCAGGTGGGGGAGAATTTTACAGCGATGACTTCTACTTTGATCTAGAGTTTAGCATTATAGGACATGATGAGATCACCCTGGGAGGATTAGCATCACTTCCAGGTTCAGATGAAATAGCTACTACCGTATATGATCCTCTGGTAGGAGTTCCCTTTTCTGGTGGAGTTCACTGGTATAGTAATACTGATGGTTCTCTGGAAGAATCATTCCTTGTTTACGATGAAACTCTTCAGGGAGGATTCGGGAAGGCCGCAGGCTTAGGAGATCTTGAACTGGTATGTAGCGCTCTACCCGTGGTAGATCCGCCTGTGGAGCCGCCTGTAGCGGTAGATTCCTGTCCTGAGGTAAATGTGTGTCTCTTAAGCGATTTTACTTCCCCTACTTCTTCTGGGAATGCCATTTTCATTAACCCTTCTCCCGTATCTTCTTTGATTTCAGATGTGGCACCGGGAAGTGGTGATGTAAGGCGCTTTGACTGGGTAAATGGAGGTAGGTATGTGGAGTATGAAGATTATGCGGTCATCAGTGGAACCGTAGCCAGTGAGGTACTGCCTGATGCACAGTTTGAAGTAGAGTTTATCATAGCGGATTTACAAGACTGGGAAAGCTGGTCTGCTAAAGGAAGAGGATACAAAGCTGACGGAGGAAGTGAAGCCGCCGCCGCTGCCAATCATACCAACTGGACCTTTGGGATTCTGGATGTGCAGTCCAAACTGATAGGGAGAGGTGCCTTGGAAGGAGATTCTCTTTCACTAACCCCAAGACCTTCAAACTTGAGTATGGGTGTACAGATAGGCATAGGTGCGAATGATAAGAATGCAGAGAACGGCCTGAGTACCTGGTTTAAGGTGAAAGGGACCATTCAGGGAGCCGCTTTTGCAGCCTCTGGAGATATTAATGTAGACATAGATACTTGTCTGACAGATTCTGTTTGCCCTCCAAATGTACAACTTCCTCAGATAGCTCAGATCAGCATAGTAGATGCTGCTTCCGATGAGTTATTAGGTGCTTTGAGTGATGGTGATACCCTCTTTTTATCCTCTCAACCAAAGTTCCTGAACTTCGCAGTTCAAACTGAGCCAAGAATCATAGGGAGTGTAGACATTAGTATGTTAGCCCTTGACGGTCAACGAGGAAATGTCTTCAAGCTGGAGAATAAATATCCGTATGCTGTCCTTGGAGATAGAAACGGAGATTATGGAACCCAGAAGTTAGCAGCGGGAACTTATAGTATCTCTGCCACGCCATTTAATGCACGGGCTGCAAGTGGACTTAGGGGAGAAACGGAGAGAATTTCCTTTATCGTGGTAGATGATGTAGTGGAAACATCTATAGTGTCTCTATTCCCGAATCCTGCCACCACAGAAATTCAAATCATCCCTAACTCGGCTGGAGATGAGGTAGAAGTACTTTCTGCTCAAGCTGTATATGGAGGAGCAGTCCCAGTACAGGCTTCCTTTGATGGAAGTGGGTGGTATATCCCTGTTAGCCACTTAGAAAAAGGCCTGTACCTAATGAAGCTTAGGGTAGGAGAAACAGTGGTTACTGAGAAGTTCTGGGTGAACAAATAAGAATTCTTCGAGAAGTAAAATTTCATAGAAAATTCAAGAGGCAGATCTTAAATGATTCTGCCTCTTTTTGTACATTTGCTGCCTTCTGAAACCTGTGAATAAAATAGATGGAAACTCTATTAACTAAACCTATGGCTGATAAAAGATATCTTGTAATAGATTTTGACAGCACTTTTCTCCAAGTAGAAGCATTAGAAGAACTGGCGGATATAGCCCTTGAAGGCCACCCTGAAAAAGAAGAACGTCTTCAGAAAATTCAGGAAATCACCAACCTGGGTGTGGATGGCAAAATTTCTTTTAATGATTCTCTTAGTAGAAGGACCGAATTACTCAACGCCAATCAGCATCACCTGAACTTGTTGATTGAAAGATTGAAGACCAAAGTCTCCAAATCCATTGAGCGAAACATGGAGTTCTTCGAGGCTAATAAAGGAGACATCTACATTATCTCAAATGGGTTTTCTGAGTTCATAGAGCCGGTAGTGGCAGATTATCATATAGAAGCGGACCATGTAAAGGCCAACAATTTTGTGTTCAGCGAAAGTGGAGAAATTGTTGGCTTTGATGAGTCAAATTACCTCGCCCATAGTAAAGGGAAATCCAAGACTCTTTCAGAAATGAACCTGGATGGGCAGATCTACGTAATTGGGGATGCCTATACAGACTATGAAATGAAAGAGTCTGGCGTGGCACATAAGTTTTTCGCCTTTACTGAGAATGTATTACGTGAGAATATCCTGGATAAGGCTGATCATGTGATACCCAGTTTTGACGAGTTTCTATACATCAATAAACTGCCCATGTCAATTTCTTATCCTAAGAACAGGATTAAGGTACTATTACTGGAGAATATCCATGCTAACGCCAAAAGGATGTTTGAAGGGGAAGGATATCAGATAGAAGAAATTGGAAGAGCCCTTTCTGAAGATGAGTTGATCGAGAAAATCAAGGGAGTCTCTATTTTGGGGATCAGATCCAAAACACATCTGACAGCCAAGGTTCTGGAGCATGCCAATAGGCTGCTGTGTGTAGGGGCCTTTTGTATAGGGACTAACCAGATAGACCTGGATGCCTGTGCCAGAAAAGGGGTTATCGCCTTTAATGCACCATATAGTAATACCCGCTCTGTGGTGGAGCTGGCCATTAGTCAGATTATCATGCTTGCGAGGAGAATTCCTCATTTTAACCAGGGCATGCATGTAGGAAAGTGGAATAAGTCAGCTGCAGCTAGCAATGAGGTAAGAGGTAAAAAGCTTGGGATCATCGGGTATGGAAACATAGGCACTCAGCTGTCAGTACTAGCAGAAGCCATGGGGATGGAGGTGTACTACTATGATGTGGTTGAAAAGCTGGCATTAGGGAATACGAGAAAAACCTATTCTCTGGAAGAACTTCTTCCTATGGTGGATTTCCTTTCTCTTCATGTAGATGGGAGACCTGAGAATAAAATGATTTTTGGAGATGAGCAGTTTAAGCTCATGAAAGATGGGGCTGTATTCATTAATCTAAGCCGTGGATTTGTAGTTGACATAGCCTCGCTGGCTAATCACTTGAAAAGTGGAAAGCTAAAAGGGGCTGCAGTGGATGTTTTCCCTAAGGAGCCCAAAAGTAACTCAGAGGTATTTGAGTCTGAATTGAAAGGACTGGATAATGTGATTCTCACCCCACACATAGGAGGTAGTACTCAGGAAGCACAGGAAAATATAGGGGATTATGTGCCGGCAAGAATCGTGGACTACATTAATGCCGGCAGCTCATTTGGAAGTGTGAACTTCCCGAACCTACAGCTGCCTACACAGGGGAAAGCACACAGACTGATTCACGTTCACCATAACAAGTCTGGTATACTGGCCAAGATCAATAACGTTCTGGCTAAGCATGAAATCAATATTGAAGGTCAGTATCTGAAGACGGATGAGAACATAGGTTATGTTATTACGGACATCAACCGTAAGTATGATGAGACAGTCCTGGGAGATCTGAAAGAAATAGAGCATACCATTAAGTTCAGAGTGCTTTATTAGTCTTTATTTACTCGTTTCTAAAAAAGCTTAATAATTAAGCTTTTTT
>JBCBKZ010000428.1:0-5113 GCA_038520955.1 Bacteroidota bacterium
TAATTTGATCTCCTACTTTAGTCATAAGATCAGGCCAACATTTATCTAATGATCATGAGGTTGAGAGCTTTAGTATTACTTTCTCTTGTAGGTATGGCCTGTCTTTTCTCAGGCTGTGTAGAGGATGATATGTCTCAGGGAAATACGGTTTCTGCTTTTCCTCCTTTCGATGGGAGTACTTGGGAAGATCCGGGTATCATCATAGACTCCGACCCTTCCATGTATGATACCCTTTTCTATCGTGGGCAGGAGAACCGCCAAATGTTTGACAGAAGAATAAACAGGTGGCAGATATTTTATACGCATGTTTTTGAAGCTTCTTATGAAAAGGGAAAAACCATAGATATACGGGTAAACCCAGAATTTAGCCTGGAAGAAGCGGAAGCATATGCACTGGAATACGCTTATTATGTGGGGCAAATTCCCGCATTCCTATTAGAGGATGTACAGACTGTCTCTATCCATGACGGATTAGAGAACTTCGGAGGTGGGACGAATGACTTACTTGTACATGTACAACAAGGGGAGGTATACTTGAAGTTTGGCAATATGATAGAGACATTGATTCATGAGGCTGCCCACGTAAGCCTGGATGAAGAGATATATGCAGATCTTGCCTGGAAAGACGCGGTAGAAGCAGATCCCACTTTTATCAGTACCTATGCAAAGGACAACCCTAATAGAGAAGACGTAGCTGAATCCATTCTCTTATACCTGGCGGCTACTTGCAAAGTGGATCGCATCTCGGAAAGTATGCTGAACAAAATCACTACAGCCATACCCAATCGCATCCAATATTTTGCTGCCCAGAATTATGATCTGTATCCTTTGGAGTAAAGATGAATTGTATTTTTGGATTAGCAGGATAGGTTATTGGGTCTTTCATGAAAATAAAGTCTCCACATAATTCTCTGGAGCATCCAGTTGCAGGAAATGACCGCAGTTGTCAATGTGGGTAACCCTCACCTCCGAGAAGGTCCCTTTCAGGATTTTTCCAGCCCCTTCCCAGGGTTGGAATCGGTCGCCCATTCCCCAAATTAGATGGACTGGTAGACTGACTTTGGCCAGGGCTGACATATTTTCAAGAGTAGCGGAATGATTGAGCTTGGTCAACATACGCTGAAATTTGGCTGCCATCTTAGGAGAATGGAATTTGCCATCGTAAAAAATCCGCTGAAAATCTTCCTGTGAGAAAGAGGTATTTCTGACGAATACTTTCTTCATTCCTTTATACTGTTTTTCCATTTCAAATCTGCCAAATCGAGCCATCCAGTAAAACAGTCCCATTTTGGCTGCTTTAATCAGCCTTTCAATGACAGGAACAGGATAGGTGTCAGCCGTAACCACATTACACAGGCTTACTTTCTGAAAGAGGGATTCTTCCCGGGTTAGCATGAGTTGGGCCACAGCTCCTCCCAGGTCATGACCTACCAGCCAGATCTTATCCAGTTGAAGTTCTTTTAGCCATATTATGAAAAGTGCTGCAGTTCCTGGGAAGGTGTAATTCAACTTATCGTTCACTTCTGTCCCTCCGTAACCTACCATATCAGGGGCCAGACAATGATATCCTCTTTCTGCTGCCTGCATCATTACCTCACGCCAGAGTTCAGCACTTGCGGGGATACCGTGAAGGAAAAGGATGGTAGGATTTCCCGCCTTACCTGCCTCCAGATACGAGATGGTGTTCTTGCCTATCGGGTGAGTTCTTCTTTTCATAAAATTGCTTTAAAATAGTAAGTAGGTTACTTTTATAAAGCTAAAATGAGGATAAAGATTCTGTTAGTCAATGAGTTAATATGAGTAAAGTAAGTAACCGAAAAGAAACTGTTGCTGATGTTCAGGGGATTAAGGTTCAAAAAAAACTGAAAAAAATATTCGGTCATTTAGATCCTGAACAACCGCCTGAGGTATGTCCTATCCGAGATATTCTAGCTCCGGTAACGGACAAATGGAGTATTTTGATTGTTCTATTTCTCGGGGGCTATACTAGGTTAAGGTTTAACCAGTTGAAGAAGTTGCTCTACGGTGTTTCCTCCAAAAGTCTGTCAGAACGGTTAAAGTGGTTAGAAAAAGATGGGTATCTGAAAAGGGAAATGTTTACAGAGGTCCCTATACGGGTGGAGTATCAGTTAACTGACTTCGGATTAGCTTATCTTGAAAAACTTCTGGAGTTGACGGAATGGATTAGTTTGCAGGTCCCGGAAGTAGTAAAAAAGAGGTATCAATTTCAGCAGTTGCTAAAGAAGAAAGAATAAGCAGTGATATGAAAAAGTTAATAATAGTCTGTTCAATACTAGGTCTGATAGGATTATTTGCTTTCATACATAACTCGGGGCAGGAAAATCCCGTACCAGATTCACTGGCTGATTGTGTGAACACGCCAGGTACTTTACCTCCTTCCACAGACTCCACTATTATAAAGTTTCGGGGGGCTATGCTAGCTTTTCAGGCGACCCTTTCTCCCAAACTATTGAAAAGTGCGGTTGCTTGTTTAGATGACCCTGCATTAACAGAATGGAGTAACCTTCCAGCTTCTATCAATAAAAGGGACGGCATTAATTATGGCCAGCTTAATGATCTTCAAATGAAGCTCTTTAGGGACCTCTTGAGCCTTTTTCTCAGTGCTAATGGCTATCAGAAAGTGCATGAAATAACGGTACTGGCTGAAAACATACTTCATGGGCAAAGGGCAAGATTTTGGGATCCGGACAAGTACTACATCAGGCTTTTTGGGGACCCTGTTACGAGTGGTTCCTGGGGGTTCCAGCTTGATGGCCATCATTGTGCCGTAAACTTTTTGGTGCATGGGGATAAGGTTTCCATGGTGCCGGCTTTTTTGGGGTCCGAGCCAGTCAAAGGCTCTTTTGATGGGAAGGATTTTGATGTGTTCCTGGAAGAGAGGACACTAGCGCTGGAATTGTATCAGGGTTTTTCGGAGAACGAGCATTTTCAGGCTGTATCAGATGGTAGTGCCGCTCAAATGGTGGTGGGTCCGCCTGAAAGAGGGCCTGATAAATATGGAGGATCTTATGATTACACTCAGTTTGCTACTGGATTGGTCTATCCAGAAATGTCTATAAGTACCCAGGAGAAACTTAAGCAGCTCATGAAAGTATTTGTGTACAATCTCCATACTGAGTTTGCGGATAAATGGTGGCAGGATGTCATGGAGAACATAGATGAAACCTATTTTGTGTGGGTAGACAGAGTAGATACCCCTTCTCCAGAAACTCCCTTCTACTTTAGAATTTATAACCCTTACTTATGGGTGGAATATAATACTGAGCCTCCCGTAGCGAGGGGAATTGAAGAATGGAATCATGCCCATACCATCACCAGGATCCCCAATAATCCTGATACTAAAGATGGAGGGGATTACGGAATCTTTGCGGAGAGAATCAACCAAGGGGGAATGCGTACATTGTACGAACATTATGTATCGGCTAGTCACCATGAAAGCAGTGAGATGTTATTTGATTATCAAGTAGATAGAAAAGCTAGCCCACAGCATAAGCACAAACATTCTCATCCTCATGGAATGCGCTAACATGTAGGAATCCATAAGTAAAAATATCCCGGATGATCCTAACAAGAGGAAACATCCGGGCTGTTTAACTATCACCATGAGTTATGGCGTTTTTTGTTCCATAGCCTCACTCACCTCTATGCTTTTCTGGGTGACCATTTCTGTAGAGACAGAGTTTTGTCCGGTGATTAACCTGCCTGCTACCTCCATATGAGGTTCCTGAATGTCTGAATGCTTGAAGATACCCCCTCTTTCTTTCATGACAGTTTCTATGATGAAGGGGTAGTGCTGATAGTGAGCAAGGCTTTTATTTTCCTGTCTATCAGGAACCCCATTTACGTTCTTGCCTTCTATCAGGTATTTACCATCTTCTGTTTTGAGATTCACTATTCCAGCGGTCCCATGACACACAGCAGCTATGACTCCATTGTGTTCTTCATAAATGTTCATAGCTATTTCCTGGATGGCTTTATTCTCAGGAATATCAAAGATGGGAGCACTTCCTCCTGTATATTGTATGATGTCATATTCAGAAGATTTGATCTCATCTGGACAAAGCGTATTAGACAGCCTGTACATGAATTCCTTATCATACAAATAGGCTAAGGTTAGGCTGTCCGTGGAATTGATATACACCAAAGGAACCTTCCCGCCTTTAGGACTCAGTATGTCTACATGGTATCCTGCTTGCTGATAACCATGGTAGGCAAGCATCACTTCCGGGAAGCTATTTCCAGCAGGCAGTTCTGAAGTTCCCTGCTTGTCCACACTTGAGACTACTAATAAGGCCTTCTTGCCGTGTCTATCATTGGCCTCACTTGTGGCAGTTTTGCTGATGATTTTCCATTCTCCTTCCAGCTTTCTCAATAATAGGTAATCAATGAACCTCTTATCGATGGATGGGATAAGTACCTCCAGCTTAGCAGTGGCTATGACGCCAAACCTATCTATGTCTAGTATGTGACTGACACGTCCATTAAACTCTCCTGCTTTAGATTTATCTATTCTGCCAGCATAATCTTCGATCTTCATGAGAAACAGTTCTTTCTCCCGGTTTTCCAGAAACATGTTTGCCTCCGGCATGAAGGAGGAAAGAACTCTATCAGGATAGTTGTAGGAGGTCCCCACCATATAGCCCTGGAGAGCCTCAATGATTTTGTCTTCCTCACACTGGCTAAACAAGGGAGTTAGGAACAGAAGGAGGATAGGAAGTATGCCTATTCTTTTCATAAGTGTAATGAATTAAAGGTTAAGAATTACATGAGATGTGAAATAGGGGAGAGCCCCTAATCATCTGTGGCAAGAAGAGGAGAATAGGTGCCAGAATCTTCCAGAATCATGAATCTGGTAGTCTAAACCAGCTGTTTACGGAATTCTTTTGCTGTTTTTCCGCTTAGCTCCTTGAAAGCAGCATTAAAGCTGGATAAACTATTGAAGCCACTTTCATAAGCTATGGCTGCTATTTTAAAGTGCTGGTAATCGGGAGAAGTCAGGAGCCGTTTGGCTTCTTCTATCCTGAGGTGAGCTATGTACCTGGAGTAATTATGAGAACTAACTTGATTAATGGACTGAGAGAGAATTTTGGAG
>JBCBKZ010000429.1:0-5091 GCA_038520955.1 Bacteroidota bacterium
ATCCAGCTCATTAGCCAATGCCCAAAGTGTTTTCTCATAATAGAAGGAACGTTCCTCTAAGCTCAATACTTTCTGGTAAGAAAGGATGGCTCTATCTGAGTGGCCCAAATCAGACAGTATAAGGCCTTTATAGTAGTTAGCGGCTACATGGTCAGGTTCAGCGGTCAGGATCATCTCCAGCTCATCTAAGGCGCTTACAAGCTCATTTCTTTTGTAAGCCTCTAATGCCCCCATAAGTCTGTCATACTGAATCTCTTGCTGCTCAGCATATCCACTTCCATAACTCCTGTCTCCCTTTCTTCTCACCAATTCTTCCTGAGCCTGATTCATGGCAAACTTCTTTGCTCTGGGACTGTTACTCACCTCAGCTTCTTCCCTAAGTTGCATGCTTCCAGGGGAGCTAAGATCTCTGCTTCCTTCCTGATCAAGAGGGGTAGAGCGCGCAAAGGTCTTCATCTCTGAGGGTTCGGCATCTTCCAAAGGTTCTTCTCCTATTTCTCCTAGCAGAACAGAATAAGGATACACATTGGTAGGTGCGGGAATTACTTCCCCTACACGATCTTCTTCATCCATATCAACTCTGGAAGCCATAGCCAGCTCTTCAGAGGAATGATTAACTGCCAGAACATTTCTTCTACTTTCTTCTTTATCAGGAGAAGTAGACTCAGTTGAAGGAGAGGCAAAGGCAAATAAGCCCTGAGGAGGCAACACCAGCTCAAATGCCCTTCTATACACATTAGTAGAATCCATGAAAGTAGGAACTACTTCTTCCAGCTCCTGTACCGGATCAGCCTCCGCTAATAGGGTTTCCCCATCTTCCTGCAGAGCTAACATTTGAAACATATAGACTGTGGCAAGTAAGATCCCAAAAGTGGCAGCGGCGGCGGTCATGTATCGCCAGGAGGTAAAGGGAATTTTCTTTCCTCCCCCAAATATATCCCTGCCAGATCTTCTACCAGCTTGTCTCAGTCTCTGTTGGGTTTTTCTGTCTATGCTTTTAAGCCTGTTGGAAAGGGTGGATGAGTCTTTTAAGAGTTCCAGCCCCTCCATAGCATCAGACAGAAATGGATCATCCTGAAGGTGTTTGGCCCACTCTTGCTGTTCTTCCTCATCCTGCCCTTTACTAAGCATCCGCTTCATAAAGGCCAAAGATGGAAGAGAGAATATGTGATGCTTCTTTCTCATTCCTGTATTTTCAGCGTATCCAGGTGTTTCTTCAGATTTCTCTTTCCGTTTTGGATGTAGCTCTTTACCTGTTTCAAGCTATAACCTGTGATATCTGCCACTTCCTGGTACTTCTTTCTTTGTAAATAAAATAGGGTAATACACTCTTTCTGTTCTTTGCCCAGCTTTTCCAGGGCACGCTCCAACTCTTCTATGTTACTCTCTCTGGTCAGGATTTCTTCTGAAATGAGTTCCAAAGAATCCGTTCCATTATGATGCTTGTGAGAATGTTGAAACTCTGTCTGTTTCTTAAACGCCTGCTTGCGTTTCTCCAGTAACATCAGGCAATGGTTCCTTGTAACCGTATGTAGCCAGTAGCGGAACTTTTTTACCTCGTAACGCTTAAGGTCCACCAGTAACTTTTCAAATATGCTCATCACGGCATCTTCACTCTCCTCTTCATTTTTCAGGTACTTCATGCAGGTCAGAAACAGCAGGTGGGTATACCGCTGAAACAGCTCCCCCACACAAGCCGGATCGCCGTCCGCCTGGTAGTGAGAAACCAGCTTCTCATCCTCCCATGTTTGAATATCCTTTCTGATAAGCATGTAACAGTTACTACTCTAAAGAGAAGGTCATATGGAGAATTCCATAATCCCTCCTGTTTTTTTACGCAGATTCTGCACAAAAAGGTAAAAAAGAAAAGAGTCGACCAGTTGGTCGACTCTCATAAAGCTCTGTATATTCTTTCTGCTAGTATCTTCTTTTGAAAATAAAGACCCCATTTTCATGTCCTACATTTCTTAGGAAACTTCCCTGTGGGTCCTGAGCTGTGTTACGTCTTACGGTATTAGATACTTCCTTAATCAGTACATCAGCTCTTAGCTTACTTCTCATATTCTTCTCCAGATACTTAATCAGGTAGCGAGCAAATGGACTGTTCTGTCCAGGCTGCCCATCCCATACCTTTTCAATATCTCCTGAAGTAAATGCCCATCTTGATCTGCTATCCTCCTCTACGATTCCCCCTCTGGTGCGGGCAAATAGAGATCCCGCGTAGCAGGCATCCGCAATCAGGAAGGTATGACGAGAATTAATGGTCTTCAGGTAGTCATGGATAGTTGAGTTTCTGATGAAGTCCGCAATCTTATTCAGTCTCGCGTCTACAGGCACCCAGTATCCAAGATTAGCCTGACTATCATAGAATCCATGACCAGCATAGTAGATCAAGAGATTATCGTCTTCCGTAATTCTGTCCTGAAGCGTTTCCAGTGTCTCTAGAATAGCTTCACGTGTGGCCTTCTCATTGTAGAGGGTGAATACCAGGTTCTTATCAAATTGGTATTTGTTAGTAAGTACATCAGATAAATCACCGCAATCCTTCACCGCATTGTGTAATCTACTCCAGTGCATGTATCTGTTCACTCCTATGAGAAGAAGATAGTTCTTTCCTTTTCTAGCCCTCGCTGCCTGATAGCTCCCGAAACGGGTAGGCATATCATCAGTAGGTTCATAAGTCTTAGCTGTCAGGTGATCTTGTGTATACTCCTGGCTATACTGAGAAACCGCAGGCTTATAGTAGGTAATGTTCAGTTTCTTGTGGGTCAGGTTTCCGAAATCATCCTTAGCCGTAATGGTAATAGGATACGTTCCAGGTGCCAGCGGGCCTATGTAGGCTTCAACCATTCCTTCCGGAGAAACTCTCACCGGCTTATTGTTAATGGTTACTTCAGAAACACCTGAGAAATCAGAAACACGACACTGAATGGTTTCCTTAGCTCTCCTGAAAACCACATTCATGTCATTATCAGGAATAGGACTGATCATGGCTATGGATGGACCATAGGTATCAGCTACTCTAACTTCATTCAGTTTTAAGTAATCAACTTCTATTACTGTATTTCCTCCAATGGTAAAGCCATAGTCATTTCCAAAGAGATCATCTGACTGGGTTTTAGCCACCAACTTTTGGTTGATGAAGAAAAACCAGTTAGAAGAAACCTTACGGACAGTGAGGGTGTTGTAGGCATGCCCAATCAACTCCTTACTATACGACCAGTTTTGAATGTTAAAGGCTTTCCCCTGATAGTAGCGGGAAATTCTATATCTCCCGGAAGGAGTAAAGTAGAAGTTATATTCATTCCCCTTAAGGTCTCTACCGAATGTTAATCCGGTAAGGCTGTTAGAGGATGTACTTTCAAATCTAATACGAATCTCCACTTCGTAGTTTCCGTGGTGATTCATGGGAATGGTTCTTCTCTTAAGGTAGGTAAGGGGCTTGGGAGACTCACATACAAACTCTCCATCCCTGATTTTCATTTTTAAAGAGTTAGACTCCAGAATCCATCTGTTTCTGTTGTCTTCAAACTCGTCAAAGAAAACCGCAAATTTATCATTCTCGGGAATGCCGTGATATCTCTCTGGAGTCCAACTACCTCTATGCTGGGAAACGCCTAATAAGGGGAGTAAAATAAGGAAAAAGAGGATTCCTCTCACTGAGATCCGGCAAGGTGCTTTTTCAAACAGTCTCTTGTTGGCGCGTAACGGTTGTCTCATGGTAGAATCCTGCATCAAATATTATATGTTTGGCTTTAGGAATTATGAGATAGTGGATGATGCTACCTAGTTAGATAACGAAATACCATCTTCCAAATTACAATTGGGATATTCTCCAATGTAAATTAAGTATCATTTGCCCAATTTTCCAACATAAAAATTAAATATCGCCTTAGTGTGTGATCAATATTTAAAGTTTCCCCAATCTTACACTTCTGTAAGGATTTTCAACGTATCAATTCCGTCTGCAAAGTCTGAAATGGTTGGACACTGTGTGTCCCCAAATTTCGTGCCTTTATTGACCATGCATTGAATTTTATTCACATTTCCGTTAAAAAGGCCTTCAAGCGCAGCCTGGCCTGTTATTTTAACGCAATTCAGAAGTCCCATGGGTACGGAACGGAGGTCTTCTGAATAGGTGAGCAGGCAGTTCCCCGCATCAGCAAAATCTTCCCCTAACATATTCATTCTTACCCGTTCAAATTGAATTTTCTCCAGAAATAATGAATTCAGTAATTTCTTGGGGTACAAACGGATCTTATTTAACAACCTCTCAATGTCAAAATCTGACATACATATCACATTACTTACATTTCTACATCCCAACCCATTATACAATAGTATGTCTTTTGCTAACTCCTCTAAGTCACTATCTGTAACAAAATCGTCCAATACAGCCACTGAATACCTGTTTTGACGGATCAGTCTAGGGGTATTCTGGTAGGCATCTTTAAGATACCTGGCTGTATTATCGCTCCCCGTAGCCAATAGAAAATCCAAATTAGCCTCTGTAGGAAGTCTATAAATTAACTTTTCTATGTCAGGATCTGCCTCTATCCAGCTTTCAAGGACCCATTTCATAAGGATTTCATCCTGGTGAGAGAAGGACAGATACAGCTCATTTTTACTAAGAATTCCGATAAGTAGATCATGAAACCCCACAAAAGGGAGGTTTCCAGCCATGATAATCCCTACCTTTTTCGGCTCACGGTTTTCTATCTCATTCTTGTACGTATGAGTGAAAGTGGCAAGCACATCTTCTGCTAACCAGGGGAGAATACTGGATAAGCTATGAGTTATGTAATAAGGCGTAAACCAGGGATTCTTCAACAGGGATTCTTCCATCACCTCCTCAGGAATTCCTTTTTTAGACAGAGTGTTCTGTAGACTGGTCAGTCCTTCTATTCTTTTAGTCAGATACATATGAAAAACCGAACTGCATTTTATGCGTACTTCATTTCAAACATTGAGCGCCAAGGCTTGGTTTACATACAGTATTAACATATTTTTGGCTGAATTTTACAAAATAATTCATATTGCAGGATTATGGCGATAATGATAACAGATGAGTGCATAAACTGCGGGGCTTGC
>JBCBKZ010000042.1:0-15349 GCA_038520955.1 Bacteroidota bacterium
GGTTGATATTCGCCCTTACCAATCTACTGACTGGCCCAGGCTGTGCGAAATACACGATGCCTCGCGCCTCGACGAACTGAAGTTAAGCGTAGGAACAGAGGCCTTCTTAACCCTCGAGCAAACTGCTGAGAATGAAGGCCTTTTAAAGAAAGTTAAGATCAAGCTTTCAGGAGATGACTTCCGTGAAGGAATCACCTGTATCATTTCTGTAAAGGTAGCCGAGCCGCAGTTTGAAGGTCAGACTAAAACCAAGCTGGGAAACAGTGATGTAATGGGGACGGTAGAGTCTATCGTAAACCAGCAATTAGCCTACTACCTGGAAGAAAATCCCAATATGGCTAAACGTATCATCCAGAAGGTGATCCTGGCTGCAGAGGCGCGTAACGCGGCTAAAAAAGCACGTGATGCTGTGCAGAAGAGAAGTAGTGTAATCGGAGGAGGACTTCCCGGAAAACTCGCTAACTGCTCAAGTAGAAAGGCAGAACTTTGTGAGTTATTCCTGGTGGAGGGAGACTCTGCGGGAGGAAGTGCCAAACAGGCCAGAGATAGAAACTATCAGGCTATCTTACCTTTGAGAGGTAAGATTCTGAATGTAGAGAAAGCGCATCCATCCAGGATATACGAAAATGAAGAAATTAAAAACATCATCCTGGCCCTGGGAATCTCTGGTTTAGGAGCAGAAGAGGATCTGAATCTCGAGAAATTAAGGTACCATAAACTCATCATCATGACAGATGCTGATGTAGATGGAAGCCATATTCGTACGCTCTTATTGACCCTCTTTTACCGCTATTTACATAAGCTTATAGAAGCAGGTCATGTTTATATTGCTTCTCCCCCACTCTACCAAGTGAGAAAGGGAGGAAAGAAAAGGTACTGTTGGACAGAGCAGCAGCGCAAGGAAGCCATTGAAGAAATAGGAGGTGGGGACGAGAGCAAAGTTACTGTTCAGCGCTATAAGGGTCTTGGAGAGATGAACCCCGACCAGCTTTGGGAAACTACCATGGATCCTGAAACCCGTACCCTTCAGTTAGTAAGCATTGACAGCGCAGCACAGGCTGACCTGTTATTCTCCACACTGATGGGAGATGATGTGGCCCCAAGACGGGAATTCATTGAGCAAAACGCACGCTACGCCAATATAGATTTGTAAGCATAAGCTTACTTCACTTTTACGGCCCCCTTAGTTGAAACTTTCAGCTAAGGGGGTTCCTTTTTCCGCAGATTAACAACTAACTCCCTAAAATGGTCTGCCATTTAGCAGCCGATTCCAACCAAACACGCTCTGGATTTTTCTATTAGTGAAAATATGATCATCAAGACCAAATCTTACATCGTTAAAGTTGTGAGGTTTATTCTTTAATAAGATCAGCCAATACCTTTACATTGGATTATTTTTTATAAAGAATATTATTTATTTAAATATTCGGGTATCTGCACCACAACCTGTCACTATTTGGAAATGATTAGTCCTAAGTTCATGAAATCTAGATTTCTACCTCTTTTCCTTACTGCCTGGGTTCTTTCTTGTTTCCTGAGTTTCTCATATGGAAAGGATACCCCTACTCCTAACAAACCGGATGCCCTAATTGTAGAAATCATCAGCCCCAACATTACCAATGGGACTATCTACGTAGAAGGGGATGAGTTTTTCTTCACTGCACGCCTGGATGGAACTGATCCTGAAATAGCTCAGGTAGCAAAAATAGATTTCTTTAACGGGACAGAACTTATCTTCTCTGATAATCAAATCGTAACAGGGGTAGCAGAGTTTAAATATCAGAACATCCCCGCCGGAAACTTAAATCTAAAAGTAGTAGCCTATAATGCTGCCGGGACAGCCTTAGCAGAGGATAACTTACTGGTTCCAGTAAGAGCATTACCCAGAGTAGAAATTATAGAGCCTACAGATGGTACAGTCCTTATACAGGATGAGCCTGTAACACTCAGAATCAGAGCCACCGATGCTGATGGGAGTATTACTAAGGTCATCATTAAGGATGGCTTTCTCAAGCTGGATTCAGTAAGTACCCCCGTATCTGGCAACATCTATGAATACACACTTCCCCCTGTCCAGTCAGGTGCATATGAGATTCAGGCAGTAGCTGTAGATAATGATGGTTATAATGTGGAATCCAACATAGTCAATCTTTCAGCCTACGACATTGAAATTATCAGTCCTGATACTGAAAATGGAGCCGTGTATGTGGAGGGAGGACAGTTCTTCTTTACAGCTTCTTTAACAGGGCCAAATGCCATTATTGGACAGATAACCCGGGTAGAATTCTTTGACGGGAACACCCTTTTATTTACGGATGATGAGATTGAGTTTGCTACGGCAGAGTTCATCTACGCTAATGTGCCGTCGGGAGATCGTACACTCAGGGCAGTAGCCTGGAATGGCCCTACCAAATTAGTGGAGGACGTAAAAATCGTCAATGTGAGGGCCATTCCAAAAGTAGAGATTCTGGCGCCCAGTGATAAATCAGTCTTTGTAGAGAATGATCCCGTGACCGTACGCATGAGAGCTACTGATGCAGATGGAACCATCACCAAGATCAGAATCATAGAGTCCGGTTTCTTTGCCAGGGACTCTGTTTCTACCCCAGTATCAGGAAACGACATATTTGAATACGTCTATCCAGAAATAGCTCCAGGTGAATACCAGATCATGGCCGAAGCTGTGGATGATGAGGGCTACACTACCCAGTCCAACACCATTAACATTACGGTATTGGATCAGCCAAAGGTGAGTATCAACACACCTACCTCCCAAGATAATTTGATAGAAGGTCAGACCATTGTATTTAGTGCCTCTGTCTTTGACATTGATAGTGAAATTGATACTGCCAGGTTTTTTGCGGGAGATAGTCTGATAAGAGAAATCATTAATCCTACCAGCTTTGGAATCATCTGGTCGGATATCCCTCCTGGATCTTTTGATCTGAGAGTGGAAGTAATAGATGATACGGGCCTAAAAAATTCCAGCCCTTCTGTCCCTATAGTCATTAAGGCAAAGCCTGTATTTGAAATTATCAGTCCTCCCCTTTCTGAGGAATTTGAGGCAGCCCCCATCTATATTGAAGGTGATACTATTCCTTTCATCATCAGAGCTAAGGACCCTGATGGAGTATTGGACAGTGTAGTTCTTTCCCTCTTGGATACCACATTAGCACAGATAGTAGACAGAGTACCGGGCTCTGAAGGCTTCGCTACTTTCAGACATGACTGGATCAGTAATAAATCAGGGTTCAGGCAGTTCATCATTTCCGCATGGGATAATGACAGCCTATTCCGTTCCTCCTTATTCTACAAGCTAAGGATACAGGCAAGGCCTGAGGTGAAAATCATTTTCCCTTTTAACAATTCTCAATACGGTCTGGGGAATAATATCTTCATTCAGGTAGATGCCCTGGATAGGGACAATGAAATCGTAGACATTAAGTTTTTTCATAAAAATGCCATTGAGGGCAGGGACACCTTGATCTCCATAGATGATGATGTGGAAGAAGGAGGCTGGGGAACTGTTTGGAAGAAGCCCCCTTTAGGTAATCATGTCATTTACGCCAAAGCTGAAGATGAAACAGGTCTTACGAAGAGCTCTGCGGACATCTTCCTCTCTATATTTCCACCTACCAATGCTTCCTATTTCTCTTTTGAGGCACAACAACTCCCCTCAGGTGTACAGCTAAATTGGGAAACGGACCAGCTTTACCGCATCAAAAGCTTTTTTGTGGAAAGAAGTGTAGATGGTCTACTCTATGAGGCTATTACTAAATCCAAAATTGAAATTCCTCAGGGGACTACCACAGAGCTCCAGTCTTACACCTATACAGACCTGTGGGATGATATTCCTAACTCAGATGAGCTGTTTTACAGAATTAAAGGTGCGGGTATAGATGGATTCTCCTCCTATTCTCAAGTAGATACTATTTACAGAGGTCAGGATTTTACTGTGGAAGTATTCCCTGTTCCAGCCAGTCAGAATGGTTCTCTTAGGGTAGTAATAGGCGGAGAAGCAGAAATGCTGGAGTTCAGAGACATCACGGGAAGACTGGTCCTTACGAAAGAGGTACAACCGGATGACAAAGTCATATTCTTCCCTAGTGGAACTCTTCCCAGAGGTCTATACTTCCTTACTGTTAAAACAGAGCTCCCTGAACTTGGGAGAAACAAGATGTACGAGATTACCAAAAAGATTTACATACATGGGGATTTTTGACCTGTGCCCCCATACATGCAAGCATAGATAGTAACCTGGTCAGAATTAGTAAGTAGAAACGTGAAAACACATATGAAGGTCCGTTATACAGTCCTCTTTAGCTTGATACTGCTCTTGCAAAGTCTCATATGCATGAGCGTACGAGGAAATGTAGAGACTGATAAGCCTAATACAGTTACTCTCATTATAGTTAATCCTGTAGCAACGGCTATATATACAGAAGGCGGGTCTTTCACCTTTTCTGCCAGTCTTTCCAGCCCAAACCCAAGTGAGGTAGCTCAGGTAGCCAAGGTTTCTTTTTTCAATGGAAACACCCTTTTATTTGAAGATACAGATTTAGGTGATGGAGCCAGTTTTGTATATGAGAATATTCCTGCGGGTACATTTACGCTGAGAGCACAGGCTTTTAATGCTAGTGGAAGTACCCTATTAGCTGAGGATGAGGTGGAGATTACCATTAGGGCACTCCCGAGAGCTTCTATCAATCTTCCTACCCAGGGAGGGCAGTATGTAGAGGGAGATCCTGTAAGTGTAAGAGTAGAAGCTACTGACCAGGATGGAACCATAGAAAGAGTAGAGTTATATATACCTGTTCCCAGAGAATTGATTTCTACGCTTACCTCCCCTACCCCCCAAAATATATTTGAGTACGAGTGGGGCGGTCTGGCACCAGGGGTTTATAAAATGTATGCCCAGGCATTTGATGATGATGGCGCATCCGTCATTACGGATACCGTAGAATTTCAAGTACTTGATAGACCCAGAGTCGTTCTTACCTCTCCAAAGGCTACAGATGAGTTTGCTGAAGGAGATACTATCCGGATGGTGGCATTCATAGAAGACCTGGAAGATGCCATAGACACCCTGCGATTCTATGCTAACGGACTCCTCTTAGAAGAAAGAACAAACTCTACAGATCCCACCTTTGACTGGGAAAATGTCCCTTTTGGGATTTACGACCTGACAGCTGAGGTGGTGGATAATTCCAATCTTACCTCGACTAGCATACCTGTAACCATCCGAATCAAGGCTAAGCCCATCCCCATTTTTGAAGCTCCGGTTACTACTACAGACACTGTCATAGCACCTGAATACATAGAAGGGGATACCATAGAATTTGTGGTGGGCGTAACAGACCCAGATGATGGCTTCATCACCAGGGTGGAATTCTGGGTAAGTGACACGCTCTTGTTTATTGACACTACCGGGGATTTCAGAACAGACAGGCTGATTTACCGTCATAAATGGGCCAGTAATCGCTCTGGTGTTCTTCCCTTCTACGCATATGCCTTTGATAACGATGACCTATTTAGGGTTACTCAGCTATTCTTAGTGAAAATTCAAGCTAAACCTAAAGTTGGTTTTATCACCCCTCAGCAAAGCCAACAGTTTGGGTTGGGGAATGACATAGACATATCTGTAAGTGCCGTAGACCAGGATAATGAAATAGACTCAGTTAAATTTTTCATTAAGGACCCTAATGGGATTAGGGATAGCCTAATAGGATTTGATATACTTGAAGATGATGGATGGACGGTTAGCTGGGAATCGCCCCCATTAGGTAATCATGTCATTTACGCCGTTGCCATAGATGAAACAGACATTAAGCAACAGTCTCCTGACAGGAATGTAACCGTCTTCCCCAGGTCGAATGTTTCCTACTTCAGTTTTAAGACCAATCAGATTCCTACAGGTGTAAAACTGGACTGGCAAACCAGCCAACTATTCAGAATAGATGAGTTCGAAGTGGAGAGAAGCCTGGACGGAATCACTTATACTCCCATAGAGGAGAGTATCATTAAAGCAGAAGATAATACCACTACTCAACTCCTTTCTTACTCCTACACTGACCCTTGGAATAACATTGATAGTTCGAAGAAACTGTACTACCGAATCAGAGGGAAAGGAATGGATAGCCAGGATACCTACTCCAGAGTAGATAGTATCTTAAGAGGAGAAGAGTTTACCGTAGACGTATTCCCTATACCTATCAGTCAGGATGGAGCAGCCAGAATCATCATAGGCGGTGAGGCAGATGTATTAGAGTTTTGGGACCTTTCCGGCAGACCCGTATACCGACAACCTATCCCCAAAGATGAGAAGAGAATATTCTTTGCAGGTAAGACCCTGGAACCTGGATTCTATATTATGGTGATAAAGTCCATTACAGGTGAAGGCGAAAACCAACGGGAATTCATGGTTACGAAAAAAATCCTGATTCACGGAGACTTCTAGCCTATGGCAGAAACTCCAGGCTTAGGTAATTAATGGTTTTCCCCATTCTAAGGAAGATCTTTTCATAGCTGGTCTTGATCATGGCATCCGCGTGAATCTTTTCAGACTCATGTAGGTCAAAACTCAGTTCTTTGAGTACTACATCAGCCTGGGATACAAATACCTCCAAACTGTAATGGAAGAGTTCCAGACTATCTGTCTTGAATAGTAGCCTTCCCTCAGGCTGCATAATAGCTTTATACTGCTTGAGAAAGGCAGGATTAATCATACGGTGCTTAGCCTGCCTGTTCTTAGGGTAGGGATCCGGGAAGGTAATCCAAATATGCGTAACCTCTCCCGGAGAAAAGTGGGTAGAGATGCTATTCAGGTTGATCCATAGAAATTTGATGTTATGGAGCCCTTCTTCCAGCGCTTTGCTGGCGGCATTCCACATTCTGTCAGGTTTCAGATCTATACCTATGTAATTTTGCTTTGGGTATTTTCTGGCTAGTTCAAGGCTGAACTCAGCCTTCCCACACCCTAACTCAAGTGTTATGGGATGATCATTGCCAAAAATTTCTTTCCATTTTCCGGCATGATTCTGCTCTCTCGTAAAGCAATTCTCTAATTCCAGATACTCCTGATTCCTGATTTGCTTCTTTCTCGCCATTTTTCCAACAATGCCCTTAATGTCAAAAACAGTAATCTTCTTCTACAGTCAAAATCCTTAAGCCCACAAAGATTTAGCAATTTAGGGCATTTTCCTTTCTAAGGGTATTTATATGGTACCCCAGGAGAAAAAAGACGAAAGAAAAATCACTTGCACTATACTTTCAAATCTTTCACGTGCATAAACGATTTAAACAAAATGAATTCCCTACAGCACCGGACAAAAAAGTATCTTGTATTTTCTTCCTAATGGGTGCATTTTTAAAGCTGAAATTAACCTATAGATAATATTTATGTCATATCTCTTCACCTCAGAGTCGGTATCCGAAGGCCATCCGGACAAAGTTGCTGACCAGGTATCTGATGCGGTCCTGGATGCCATTCTAAGCCAAGATCCTAATGCTCGTGTAGCTTGTGAAACGCTGGTTACTACTGGATTGGTAGTACTGGCAGGCGAAATTTCTACCCATGCTCAGGTAGATTTTCAAGAAGTTGTCAGAAAAAAGATAAATCAGATTGGCTATAACTCTGATGACTATAAGTTCAATGCAGCCTCATGTGCTGTCATGAATGCACTCCATAAGCAGTCTCCAGATATAGCCAGGGGAGTAGACAGAGATGAAGATGAAAGCCAGGGGGCAGGAGACCAGGGAATGATGTTTGGGTATGCTTGTAATGAGACGCCTGAATATATGCCCATGGCACTGGCATTTTCTCACAGAATAGTTCAGACACTGGCAGAAATCAGAAAAAATGAGCCAGAACTTATGTCTTACCTAAGACCTGACTCTAAAAGCCAGGTAACCATAGAATATGATGATAATGGCAAACCCTTAAGAGTTCATACTATCGTGGTTTCTACTCAGCATGATGACTTCATCCAACCTTCAGCTTCTACACAGGAGGCTCAGGATGCTGCCGATAAAACCATGCTAGCCAAAATCAGAGAAGATATCATTAACATTGTGATCCCACGTGTGATTCCTACTGACTTACTGCAGGACACTACTTACCATATCAATCCTACAGGTAAGTTTGTGATAGGTGGACCTCATGGAGATGCCGGGCTGACAGGTCGTAAAATCATTGTGGATACCTATGGTGGAAAGGGTGCTCATGGTGGTGGCGCTTTCTCAGGAAAAGATTCTTCTAAGGTAGACCGTAGTGCTGCTTATGCTTCCAGACATTTAGCTAAAAACCTGGTTGCGGCCGGCATAGCTGATGAAGTACTCGTTCAGTTAGCTTATGCCATAGGGGTAGTAGAGCCGGTATCCATTAACGTAAATACATACGGTACTGCTAAGATAGATCTTTCAGATGCTGAGATAGCGGAAAAGCTAGCCTCTTTATTCTCCTTCACGCCAGCAGCTATCAGAAAAAGGCTTAGTCTAACTGATCCTATTTTCTCAGTTTCTGCAGCTTATGGACATATGGGGAGAGAATGCTATGAAGTGGAGGTAGAAACAGCTTATCTGGTAAAAGATGAGCAGGCAGACGGGCAGCATACCCTAACCCGTGAGAAGAAAATGAAGAAGGTCAAGTTTTTCAGTTGGGAGGAACTAAGCCTGGTGGGAGACATCCAAAAAGCTTTCCAGCTAGATGCAGTAAACACTGTATTAGGATAGTTCTATTCTTAAGGATATATAATGGCAGGAAAGGCGTTCCCTTTCCTGCCTAATTCTTTTCTAACTATGCTATTTCGTATTGGTGTTTCAGGGTTATGGATTTCCCTCATTTGCTGCCAACTTTTACTTGGCCAGGAAACCTGGAAACTAGCCCTTGATAAAAAAGACATACAAGTTTATACCAGAACCAAAGCTGGTTCTTCTATTAAGGAGTTTCAGGCACATACAGAAATTAAGGCCTCACTCCCTACTGTCATAGCAGCTTTACAAGACTATCAACAGCATCCAGACTGGATGTACCAAATAGCCTCAGCAGAGTTACTTGAGAAATCTGACGAGCAGAACAGTATGCTCCGCTATGTCCTCAAACTACCCTGGCCATTTAAAGCGAGAGACATAGTTACTTCTGCGAAGTTTGAGGTAGTAAATCCATCCAAAAAAGTACGTCTCTCGTTAAACAGTCAGCCTGGATATATCCCTGAGACGGAAAAACACGTTAGAATGAACGAGGCAGGCGGTTTTTGGGAAGTCACTTCCGTCAGCTCAGAGAAAGTGAAAGTAGTGTATGAGTATTACGCTGTTCCTCAGAGTGCCCCTGCATGGGTGGTAAATCTATTCATTGTAAACGGCCCTTATGAGACCCTACTTGAATTGAAAAACAGATTGGTGAAAAATCCTTATAAAAATATTGACATCTCATGGCTTCATCAGTAATCTTCAAGCACCCACTGACGCCCCTATTAAGCTTATCCATGGTTGTATTTCTGTGGATGAGTTCCTGCGCTCCAGATAAGCAAGAGGAAAATTCTCCAGAGCAGGAAGAAGAATACCTCCCGGACTCTACTAACACAGAGGGCATGGCTTTTACGGAAGCGTGTTTTCAATTGAAGAACACCATCTGTGAGTTAGGGCTTGATTTTGTGAGACTAGGTGACTCCATCCATCACATTTCCCTGGAAGAAATTCCTGAAGGAGGCTGGAAAGATACCATCATGAATGGTTCTGGTTACAACTGGAAAAGCATCACCCTGGCATTAAGTAATGGAGAAATCACCATAGAAGGAGACTTTGTGGATGAACGCCTTCCTATGGAGAATGTATATAGAGCGCCTGTAAATAGGATCAGAATAGAGACTACGGACTATCAAACGGTAGCTTCCCTAAGAGTAGGTTCCACTATCTCTGACATAAACTCTCTTTATCCGGATAGTTTGCTCCAGTTAACGCCAATTCCTTCCTATGAGGCTATACAAATCACTACTCTGGACGGTAGCCATATGAATTATATCATTGCAGACCCTGGTAATCAGCTTTCTACCCAATATGGCGGTCAACCCACCATTCAAAACCTCCCTTCCTCCTCAGAAATCTCTGCTATTGTAGTTATGTAAGGATCCACAGGAGAAAAAAGAAGAAATTTTCAGTTAAGGCCAGAATTCATGGATAGATTTTATCTCTTCTTTGGGATAAACCCATTTTTATGCCTAATTTTGCACGGCTCGGTAAAACCGTGCGGAAAGGAGACTCATATACATGACAGAAGAAACTGACAACAACATTATTGAAGAACCAACAGAACAACCTACCCCTCAGGAGGAAGTGGTAGAAGAAAAAGGAGCCGAAGCCTCGGCATCACCTTCATCAGAAGAAGAAAAAACACAAGTAAACACCCTAGTTAAGGAGGACCCACAAGACGACGATGATGACGCTTGGTGGGAGTCAGGGGATGATTACACTGAATCCGAAAGAAAAGAACTAGAGGCCCTTTACAGCAGCACGCTGAAAGAGTTTCACTCTAATGAAATCGTACAGGGATCTGTAGTGAGCATTGGAGAAAAAGAAGTAGTACTGAATATCGGATTCAAATCAGAAGGGATTGTGCCCATCTCTGAATTCAGAGACATTTCTGAAACACTCAAGCCAGGCATCGAGGTCGAAGTATTCATTGAGAATGTAGAAGACCAGCACGGCCAGCTTATTCTTTCTAGAAAAAGAGCTAAAAGTCTACGTTCATGGGAGCGCATTAACGCCTCTATGGATAGTGATGTAGTACTGGAAGGTAACGTGATGAGACGTACCAAGGGGGGATTTGTAGTAGACATAGACGGAATCGAGGCCTTCCTGCCCGGTTCACAAATAGATGTAAAACCCGTCAGAGACTTCGACATCTATGTCGGAAGAACGATGGAGTTTAAAGTAGTTAAGATCAATCACGCTTACGAGAACGTAGTAGTTTCTCACAAAGTACTGATTGAAGAGAAGCTGGAAGAGCAGCGTAAAGAAATTCTTCAGAATCTGGAGAAAGGACAGGTACTGGAAGGTACTGTCAAGAACATGACCAACTTTGGGGTATTTATAGACCTCGGAGGGGTAGATGGTCTTCTCCACATTACTGACATTTCATGGGGCCGCGTAAATCATCCTGAAGAGGTTCTTAACCTGGATGAAAAAGTAAACGTGGTTGTACTGGACTTTGATGACGCTAAAAAGCGTATCAGTCTGGGCATGAAGCAACTTACGCCTCATCCATGGGATTCTCTACCTGAAGATATTACTGAAGGCTCTACAGTTAAAGGTAAAGTAGTAACTGTAGCTGATTACGGTATCTTCCTGGAAATCATGCCTGGAATCGAAGGACTGATCCACACAAGTGAGATGTCCTGGTCTCAGCACTCAAAAAATCCTGCTGACTCATACAAAGTAGGTGATGAGCTTGAGGCTATCGTTCTGAACATAGATCGTGAAGACCGCAAGATGTCTCTGGGTATCAAGCAGCTTCTTGAAGATCCATGGGCTAAGATCCAGGAGAAGTATCCTGTTGACAGCCGCCACAAGGGTCTGGTTCGTAACATGACCAACTACGGTCTGTTTGTAGAGCTGGAAGAAGGGGTAGATGGTCTGGTACACATTTCTGACCTTTCATGGACTAAGAAATTCAACCACCCATCTGACTACGTGAAAGTAGAGGAGGATCTGGAAGTAGTGGTACTGGGTATTGACCAGGATAACCGTCGTCTGAGCCTTGGACACAAGCAGCTTACTGAAGATGTTTGGGAAACTTTCGCTTCCATCTTTACAGTAGGTTCAGTACACGAAGGAACTATCAAAAGGGTAGATGCCAAAGGTGCTGTGCTTGAGCTTGAGTACGGTGTGGAAGGAACTGTTCCTGCCAAGCACCTAAAAGTAGAGCAAGGTAAAGATGAGTTGAAGATAGATGACCAGGCTAAGTTCATGGTGATCGAATTCAACAAAGATGCTAAGCGTCTGGTACTTTCTCATACGAAAGTATGGAACCAGGATGCTGCACCTGCACCAAAACCCGCCCGTAAGAAAGGAAAATCTCAAGGTGGTGATGGTGGAAACCAGGGTGGCAAGCAAGGTACTACCACATTAGGAGAACTTGATGCACTCCAGAAGCTGAAAGAGCAGATGGAAGCACAAGAGCAGGCTGATAAGCCTAAGCCAAAGCGTAAAAAAGCTGCTCCTAAGAAGAAGGAAGAACCCGTAGCAGAAGTTGCTGCTGAAGAAGCTGCACCAGCAGTGGAAGAAGCTGCTCCTGAAGCACCTGCTGAGCCAGAAGCTAAAGCTGAGCCTGCTGCCGAAGCAGAAGCACCTGCAGAGGCTCCTGCCGCTGAAACTGAAGAAAAAACCGAAGAATAGGTTTTTCACATAAACTAGAAAAAAGCCGGCCCTATGGTCGGCTTTTTTTGTTTTCGCACATTTATGTATGTATTCTGGCGAATAAATTCACCGCTACAAGTATTGGCGAGTTTATTCGCCAGTAGACTCAAGTATATGAGAAATTCCTCTCTGGATAATTAGGCTACTTTCAATAAACCGCCCTGATATGATTTACGAGGACATTTATGGCCTTATACATATGGCGGTTATTGGGGATGATGAGGTCACATTCCCGTTTGGTGGGTTCTACATACTTCTCATACATAGGCGCCACGAATTTGGTGTAGTCAGTTAGAATGGATTCCAGACTATAACCCCTTTCTGAAATATCCCTTCTTAATCTTCTGGCCAGCTTAATATGTTCTTCTGCTTCAACAAACACTTTTAGGTCTATCAATCTCCTCAATTCCGGGAGATGGTAAATAAAAAGCCCTTCTAAAATGATAACAGGAGAGGGATCAATTTTTAGCATGCTGGCGGTGGCCGAAGGATTATTGAAGGTGTACTCTTCTCGTGTAATACTTTTTTCTTGAATGAGCTGATCCATGTCCACATATAGCTCTTCTAGCAGGAGAGAGTTTGGATGGTCGAAATTCACCAGGCCTTCAGGTGTCTTTACCTGATCCTCAAGTGGCTTGTAATAATTATCCTGAGAGACCTCACTTATGGTTAAGTCTTTGAGCTGCTCTCTGAGTTGGTTGAGAAGGAAAGTTTTCCCGGACGCACTTCCTCCACAGATCCCGACAATGTATGGTTTCTTCATGTGTTGCTACTGTTCCGGGATCGAAAATACGGAAATGATTGGCTAAGGGCGAATAAATTTATTCAGAAGTATGTAGGTGATCAAACAAGAGTGTACAAATATTTTCTCATCCCGGTGAGCCTGCAGGGGATTGCTAGTAGGGTCGGCCGGGATCTCTTGCAGGCAGTTCTTTTCTCCCCATAACGCTTGCCGTGATCAATAAGCCTTCCTTGTCATAATTAAGACTAACTATATTCCCCAGACCCCGGCTGACTCACATCCCATACCCTTAGACCCACCGAGGTGATATTAGAGTTAATGTTCTACCTTGGCTATTGAACTATGCCCCAACCCTATTATTTATAGTCATGGGCCACAAGCCTAAATCCAGTATTATAAGTACCATTAGCAGGTTTACGGTCTTGACGGGAGGTAGTCTCACAGGCATAAGGCGTTTGTGATCGGGAACCCCCTCTAAGAGCTTTTCGAGTTCCAGATGTGGGACCCTGAGGATCCTTGGCCTTACGGGACTGTCTGTAGTAAGTACCACTATACCAGTCCTGGCACCATTCCAGCATATTCCCGGACATGTCATATAATCCCAGCTCGTTAGGTTTTCTGCTGCCTACCGTTTTGTCTCCCCCATTCGCTTGATAAGCCCCTACTTCACCCAGCTTATTACTTCCTGAATACAGATATCCTTTAGACTTTATTCCTCCTTTAGCAGCAAACTCCCACTCAGCTTCAGTAGGGAGTGAATAACTCACCCCAGTCTTCTCAGAAATCCAACGAGCATATGCCATGGCCCCATACCAACTCACCCTGTCCACAGGATGATCATTACATTCATATTCAGGAACTACCTTAAACTGGCCATCTTCCTCTTTTATCCGGCAGGTTTCCTCACTTACTTTAGTAAACTCGCTGAGAAAGTTTCCTCCTCCTTCATTGTGAAGCTTAAACCAGGGTTTTCTTCCTTCTACCTGATTCCCTTTTTCATTGAGAAAGTCTACGAATTCCCCCAGGGTAATTTCATACTTCCCTATGTAGAAGTCCGAAACCGTTACTTCATGGGGAGGTTCATCCTGAGAATTTCCATCATCTTCTTCTCCATCATTATCTCCCATGGTAAAAGTTCCCCCCTGTACGTAGATCATAGGTCCGGCATAGGCATCCACGTAATTCTTCTTTTCTGGAATGACGATGGTAGGAGCAGCTTTCCCTGAATCATCAGGAAGTAGCTTACGCACTGAGGCAATCATTTCACGGATCTCCTCTGTATTTCTTTGCTCTTGGGCTTTCAGATAGGCATCAAGGGCTTTCTCGGGATGCTCTTTTTCAGCCAGACCTCGCAGCTTAAACTGGGTATATAGCCTATCCCGTGTAGCCTCTTTCTGACAAAGCTGAATTCTCAATTCCAGTTCAGGATTAGGCTTGAGGGTATTAGCTTTTTTATAGGCATTTAAGGCTTCCTGCCACTGCTTACGTTGGAAGTACACATCTCCCTGTTGAATAGCCAGCTGGTATTCCAGATCAGGAGTTCCATCTGAAATCAGATCTGCCTTGGAGATTCCTAGCATCCCATTCAACGGAACCTGCCAAAAATCCAGCATCTTCAGCAGGATGGCAGGTGATATACAAGTAGCCTTAACAGGATCCTCTTCTATCAGCAGTCCCACTAACTCATAGTCCTGATTCAGCACGGCACCACCAGAAGAACCGGGGTTAATTCCCTCAGGAGTAATGGTGAAAAAGTCATCATCATACCCCAGGCTGACGTCTTTTACCTCAGGACTATTGTTGATGTCCCAATTATTTCCGTATGGATGGCTGATCACCAATAAAGACTGTAAAGGGACAAGTTTTGAATCTGTGAACTTAAAGGAAATTGGAGGCTCATCCTTAGGTGGCTCACAGGTCAAGACCACCACATCATTTCTCTCATCCGCCTGAAAAACCCTGGCGGTAGCACTTTGCTTACCCCTAAAAGTCAGCTTAGTATTGGAAGCATCCTCTATGATGTGGGCAGCTGTGAGGAAGTACCATTGCCCCTCTTTCTCTCCCAGATAGATCCCTGTCCCACTCTCATATCCAGATGAAACCAATACGACAGGTTCCAACAACACATCCTGAGCACAGAGAAAAGAGTACAAGAAACAGAAAAGAATGGCGATGGAATAACGCATAGGAGTTGAT
>JBCBKZ010000430.1:0-5088 GCA_038520955.1 Bacteroidota bacterium
TTCAGGGTAGGTCCTACCCTGAAATATAATGGCTACGGAGAATTTGTAGGTAGCTTATACGAAGGCTAATAAAGAGTTTACACTTTGCTCAGCCGCATGTTGCTTTGTACAGGCACATGCGGCTTTTTATTTCAACTACCTGAAATTGTATAATTAGGGTATTTCATAGCGTTAGTAGATACATACATATGAAAACCCTTGCATACAACTAGCTGATTGATCGAAAAAGAACTATGGAAAAAATGTCAACTATTGTGGGGATCTGCTTTCTGCTATTATTCGGAACAGCATATTCCCAAGATTACAAGTCTATTGCTACAAACTACTTATCTACTCATTACCAGGAATTAGACCTTACCCCCGGAGATTGGGATGATTTAATGCTCCAAAGAGCCTTCACAGATGACTATAGTGGAGCTACACACATCTATCTCCAACAGAAATACAATGAGATACGTGTACACGAGGCCATTCTTAACGTTACCCTCGGGAAAACGGGAGAAGTAGTCTATGTGTCTCACAGCATGGTCCCCAAGCTTTCTGCCAGCATTAAGGTGGAAAGTCCCGAATTAACGCCTACACAAGCATTACAGGCAGCAGCTACTCACCTAGACCTCCCTTTAGTGGAGGAGCCTGTCATACAGAAGGTAGTAGGAGGGCCAGAAGAGATGGTACTTTTTGGACCATCTGGAATCAGTACAGAAGCTATACAAGTAGGACTCACCTACCAATCCGTAGAAAGAGGAAATGTCGCACTTAGCTGGAATGTACGCATCCGTTCTAACCAAACTGCCGACTGGTGGAATGTAAGAATTGATGCAAAAGATGGCGAAGTTCTCTCTCAGAATAACTGGACTACCCACTGTGCATGGGGAGAGAAATTTGAAAGAAGAGAGCCTATCAAGCCTTCTCTATTTCCTTCCTTTGAACCAAAGAGCACGCTGGTAGATGGGTCCAGCTATAGAGTTTTCCCATTAACTGTGGAAAGTCCTAATCATGGAGCTCAGGCCATTGTGCAGAATCCTGCTGATGTCCTGGCCTCTCCATTTGGCTGGCATGACGTAGACGGGGTAGAAGGGGCAGAATTTACCATTACCCGTGGAAACAACGCCTGGGCACAGGGAGACAGAAACGGAGATGACGGAATAGGTGCCAGCCCTGATGGTGGCCCTAGCCTGGACTTCACAGAGGAGTATGACTTGACTCAGGTTCCTTCCTCTTACTTGAATGGATCCATCATTAACATCTTCTATTGGAATAACATCTGCCATGACATTTTTTATCGCTACGGATTTGATGAGAATAGTGGGAACTTCCAGCAGAATAATTATGGAAGAGGAGGAGAGGAAGGAGACTTTGTATTTGCGGACTCCCAGGATGGTTCTGGGTTTAATAATGCCAACTTCCAATCACCGCCAGATGGAGAAAATGGGAGAATGCAGATGTTCCTGTGGACTTCAGGTAGTTCTGACAGACCTCTACTCACTGTAAATTCTCCAGCTAGCATTGCGGGTTCTTATAATGGGGCTGAGGCCTCTTTCGGTCCCGGTCTGGGCTCTGAGCCATTGTCAGGCACACTTGAGCTTGTTGAAGATAGCGCTGGAACGAGCCAGGCATGTAGTCCCATACTAAATGCAGGAGATTTGGAGGGAAAAATTGCCCTTCTTCAGAGAGGAGAATGCTTCTTCGTAGAAAAAGTAATAGCTGCCCAGGATGCAGGCGCCATTGCGGTAGTTGTAGGAAATAACCAAGCTGGCCCTCCCTTCCCAATGGGAGGTACGGATCCCAATATTACCATTCCATCTATCATGATCAGCCTGGAAGACTACAACCTCTTGGTAACCAACATCAATAGTAACATAGAAGTGTCTATGGGTGCGGTTGAATCCTCAGACGACCTTGATAGTGGATTCGATAATGGCATCATTGCACACGAATATGGTCATGGAGTATCTATCAGGCTCACTGGTGGACCTGATAATAGCTGTCTTTCTAACCTGGAGCAGATGGGTGAGGGATGGAGCGACTGGTTAGGGATGGTATTAACAGTAAGAGATGGAGATGACAGAAATACTGCAAGAGGCATAGGTACTTTTGCCTTGGGTGAGGCTACAAACGGACCTGGAATTCGCCCCGCTCCCTACACCACTGACATGAGTGTGAATGGGCTTACCTACGCAGACATTTCTGGCCTGTCAATCCCTCATGGAGTAGGGTCTGTATTTGCCACCATGATGTGGGATATGTACTGGGACCTGGTAGACACTTACGGATATGATGAAGATCTGTATGAGGGAACAGGTGGGAATAACATTGCCATCCAATTAGTACTGGAAGGAATGAAGCTTCAGCCCTGTACACCTGGTTTTGTAGATGGAAGAGATGCTATCCTGGCCGCAGACAGAATCTTGTATGATGGCGCTAATCAGTGTCTGATCTGGGAAGCATTTGCCAGAAGAGGACTCGGGTTCAGTGCCAGTCAGGGGTCAGTATCCAGCGTATCTGATGGTGAGGAAGCTTTTGATCTACCTCCTCTTTGCGCCACCACATTACAGCTTCAAATAGGTGTACCTGAAATAGCCCAAAACGGAAGTCAGATAGAATATAACCTGAAAGTGATCAACTCTACAGAAGGGGTATTGACAGACTTGGTGGTTTCTGATACTCTAGATCAAAAAGTTAACCTGATCAGTGGAAGTAGCAGTTGTAACATCCAGCAAGATGGTCAAATCCTGAGCTGGGCCATTGAAGAAATGCAGTCAGGAGATACGCTTAGCTGTTCTTTCCAGTTGTTGGTAGATGCTGATGCTACTACGGAAGTACTATTTATAGATGACTTTGAAGATAACCTCTTCCCCTGGTCAGCTAACCCACAGGTAGGAGAAGATTTCTGGGTACAGACAGAAGCTGATAGTATTGGCGAAGGCACCTTCTGGTTTGCTGTAAATGCGCCAAGAGAAAATGACCAGCCACTTGAAGGCCCCGGAATTGTCCTGGGGGAGAATCCTGAACTCAGGTTTGAGCATGCCTTCTTTACGGAAGCAGGCTGGGACGGAGGTTTGGTGGAACTTCAGATAGCCGGGCAACAGCAGTGGAGAGACCTGGGAGAATTCATGATAGAGAATGGCTATAACTCCGGTGTAGGTACTAACAACCCTGCCGGTAGCAGAGCAGCCTTTAGCGGAGACAGTGAAGGACTCATCACCACAAAAGTAGACCTGAGTGCTTACGCTAATCAGACCGTACAGATCCGTTTCCGCATGGTATCAGATAATAACACCAATGAATTAGGTTGGTATGTAGGAAATGTAGAGGTGATAGAGAAAGTAAGTATTCTCAGACGCACACAGGTAATAGCTGCAGAAGGGGACGAAGCCACAGAAGATGCAGAGACAGAAGTGAGAGGAACAGTGGTTACCTCTATTTCTCCTCAAAGCCTGAAAGGAAAAATTAGCTTATTCCCTAATCCAGGTTCAGATATGTTAGTCATTGACTGGAAAGAATTACCAGCCAATAGCGTCAACCTGACATTGATGGATCTCAGAGGAAGAACTATTCTCCAGGTAGAGAATTCTCCATCCAAGAGAGCAGAACTGGATACCAGCGATCTGCCTCAGGGGGTATACCTTCTGGAATGGGATAACGGAACCAATAGAGAGACTTTTAAGTGGATTAAGCAATAAGCATACTCTCATACATTATCATAGGGCCAGTCTAAAAACAGATTGGCCCTATTCTTTTCAACTCACTTCGATTCCCCAAAAAATATTGTATTTTGGAGTAATAGAATACATATGCTGCTTCAGGATACCCCCTCAGAAGCGCTCATTCAATTTTGCTGGAAAACGCTCAGAAAAGAATTCCAGCTACTTACCTCCTCAAAAGGAAAACCTGTCCAAATCATTAAGCCCGGCATCTGGAATACCAATCAGGGCCCTGACTTTCTCCATTCTCATATCAGAATAGATGGTATGGATTTTCATGGCCATGTAGAGATACATGTACAGGGAGATGACTGGTATAGACATAGACATCATCTAGATCCACACTATAACAATACGGTACTCCATATAGTGTGGAAACGCAGTCAGAAACCCATTATGCGGGAGGATGGAACGAGCATACCCGAGTGTGAAATAGGCCCATTGGTACCTACTACTCTCCTCCACAGGGTAGACCAACTAAGGTTAGCTAAAACGCCTATTCCTTGTGCATCCATGATTCACCAGATTTCTGCTGTACACAAGGAACTAGCTCTTACACGCACATGCGTAGAGAGAATTACCAGAAAAGCGCATCTACTTAACAAACGCTTAGCTGAAACTGGCTCAGATTGGGGACAAGTCTTATGGGAAGAAATGGCGGCCAGAATAGGCGGAACTGTAAATGGAGAAGCCTTCAGGGAGATCGCCCAAAGAGTTCCCCTTACTACCTGGAGGCACTACCACCAAAACATAACGGATCTGGAAGCCCTATTCATGGGAGCGGCAGGCATGCTACCTTCCCCACCTAATGAAGACGAGTATGTAAAATGCCTGAAAGAGAAATGGATCTATTTTCAGCACAAGCACAAAATAGATCCTATTCCTAAAGTGGCTATCAAGCTCATGCGGATGCGACCAGCTTCTTTCCCAACCTTGAGAATCTCACAACTGGCGGGCTTACTAAACCATTATCCTTCTTTGATAGACCTGCTTCTAGCCGAAAACTGGACTGATTTTTTGAAGCTGAAAATTTCTGCCTCTTCCTACTGGGATAGCCATTATGTGTTTGGGGAAAAGAAGGAGAGTAAACAGAAGAATCTGGGAAAGAGCCAGAAATATACCCTCCTCATCAATACGTTCATCCCACTTGGGTACCTATATGCTGCTGCGCATAATCACACAGACCTGGATAGCTGGATAGAGGATGGACTTGCGGCCATTCCACCGGAACACAATAGGATCACTAACGTAATGAAAGATTTATCCTTCCCTAATGAGCAGGCACTGCATTCCCAGGGAATCCTAGAATTATATAAACAGCATTGTCAGGAAAAGAGGTGTCTGAGCTGTAGCATAGGATATCAAATTCTGGCTCCAGCAAAAC
>JBCBKZ010000431.1:0-5077 GCA_038520955.1 Bacteroidota bacterium
CTCAAATATAGAAAAAGTACGCAGGTGGAAAAATTCCCTTTAGCCTGATGAAAGACTTAGGATGACAAACTTCAGGAAGATTCCGTAGTGTGGGCATTTTGCAGGCAAGACCAGATCAAATCAAAGTCTTCCCAGTCTTCTCTTTTCAGGGTAATGATCTGGTCCAGAAAGGTGAGAGAAATTCTGTCCCCCTCATTTCTTGCGTTGGCATATCTCAAAGGAAACACATGATTATGGGGCTGGTACTGTATCTCATAGAGAGAAATCAGGGAAAAATGAGAATCCAAGAAGAATATTTCCGCATAAGTACGCTTAAGCTTGGCATAAGCAAACATATTTCCCAGTCCCATACAGGCAAGTGCACCTATGATTCCCAACCATAATATATTCTCACCAGCAGCTACTCTGATGATGATGGCCAGCATAAGAATGAAGAAAAAGATCCCGTAGTAGTAGATAGCAAATTCCTGCAACATCCAGAGTTTGTTGCGGTGAGAAGGAAAATGCTTACTTCTAAAACTAGTCATGAATGTATTCTTATACTGATAATTCTCAAGAGAAGTGGGTTGGTATTTCCCTTATACCCTGTAGCCACACTTTTGTTTGCATACGCTTCCTACCAGCAAGCTGTAATTCTGTTATTTCCAGCCATCCGTTTGCTACCTTCACAAATAAGGCATTATCCTTGAGAAGAAGTTGACCAGGTTCTCCATCTTCTTCCAACTCAGAAAGTTTGGTGAAGAATATCTTCACGTTCTGATCTTCCAGGGTGGTCCAGGCAGTAGGAAAGGGAGATAATCCCCTCACGAAGTTATAGATGGTTTCAGCAGGTTGGTCCCACTTAATTCTACAGTCTTCCTTAAAGATTTTGGGCGCATGATGCTGAAATAGTGAATCATCTTGCTGCCTGGGGGTCAATTCTCCGGCTTCTAACCCCATGATGGTTTTCATGACCAGCCCTGCCCCTTTTACCATCATCTCATCATGCAAGTTCCCGGCTGTCCAGTCTACAGGTATCTCCATGGATTCTTGCAGAAGAATATTTCCGGTATCTATCTGCTTATCTATGAAGAAAGTAGTCATTCCGGTCTGACGTTCACCATTCATGACCACCCAGTTGATAGGCGCGGCTCCTCTGTAGTCTGGCAAAAGCGCCGCATGCAAATTAAAGGTCCCTATGCTGGGGATCTCCCAAATCATCTGGGGAAGCATCCTGAAAGCCACCACTACCATGAGCTCCGCATTCAGTGCCTTCATAGCCTCCACAAATTCTGGATTTCTCAGTTTTACCGGCTGGAAGACGGGGATGCCTTGCTCGTCTGCATATTTCTTTACGGCTGAACTTTGCAGTTTCCTTCCTCTACCCGCAGGTTTGTCAGGAGCAGTAACTACTCCCACTACTTCCTGGTCAGACTCATGTATAGCTGCAAGGGTAGGCACCGCAAACTCAGGTGTCCCCATGAAAATAATTCGCATACTCAAAACTACTGACGGAAACTTCTTCTCACAAGTTTTCCGCTTTCTATCTATTATTGGTTACTTGCAGCATGACGCAAACTATCCCTCTCAGGATGACCAAAGATGAGTTAGCCAATAGCCTCACTCATGGTTTGGGTATTCTCCTAGGCATCATCGCCATTCCATTTTTAGGCGCCAAAGCCATTATCTCCGGCAATCTTTCTGCCATCATAGGATCAGGTATGTTTGGGTTTGGGTTTATGATGGTTTTTACCTTTTCCACTCTCTACCATAGCATAGTCCAGCCTGATATAAAGAAAACCTTCCGCATTCTGGATCACATCAGCATTTACTTCATGATTGCGGGTTCTTACACTCCTTTCATCCTCATATATATGCCCAGCAAAACGGGTTATATCATACTAGCGGTCCAGTGGATACTCACCTTACTGGGAACTATCTACAAGATCTTCTTCACTGGGAAGTTTAAGTGGTTTTCCACTATTGTATACCTGGCCATGGGCTGGATGATCGTACTCGTCATAGGTCCCTTTGTGGACAGTTTACCTCTGCTTAGCCTTTGGTTAATTGTGGCAGGAGGACTTCTATACACTGTAGGAGTGGTTTTCTATAAGTGGTATAGCCTACCCTACCACCATGCTATCTGGCATGTGTTTGTGCTGGCAGCCAGTATCTGTCATTTTGTGGCAGTCTGGGTAGCAGTTAAGTGAGAGACTGTTGAATGGGAGAATTTTGAATGGTTGAATGAGTGAATGAGTGAGTTTTGAATGAGAGAATGAAGGAATTTTGAATGAGAGAATGAAGGAATTTTGAATGATAGAATGAATGAATGTTGAAGGGGAGAATTTTGAATGATTGAATGAGTCCGTTAGGATTGACATCCTGGAGAGAATGATTGAATTTTGATTGATTGAATAAGTCCGTAGGACTGGTATTTTGGTAGAGAATGATTGGATTTTAAATTAAGAATTAAGTTTAGCGAAATACGAGCTTGAAGCCTATGTCTCTACCCATTCCCTGGAAAATGGCCAGATTTATCCATGATAGGGCGAATTTCTCCAGTAGTTCTACCTTACCAGCATCTCCAAAATCATAGCAGTTTTCAAATCCGGCATCCACCGATAGTTGGGTAGCTACCTCTTTGGCTTTCTGACTATTTCCCGCCATGAACATATCAAGTTTAACGGAGCCATAATCTGGCTTGATCATGTTCTCAAAACCTGTAGAGTTAAAACATTTCACTACCTCCGCCTTAGTCAAAGCGTTGAAAGCATGGTAGGCTGTAGGATAGTTTTCGGGTTTGATACGGATGGAATTGGTAGCATCTATGATGACCTTTCCTGACACATCTCCATAAGAGCTTGATAGTTGTTCTGCTATCTGGGGAGGAGAGGCTACCAGGATTATCTCTGATAATGCTGTAGCTTCTTCTATGCTGTGAACAGAAGTGTTCTCATTTCTTAGCAGTTCTTTTCCCTTAAACTGCGCTTTATCTCTTACTCCCAGCAATATTTGATGGCCTGCCTTCGCCCATTGAGCAGCTAAGGCTCCTCCTACGTTTCCAGTTCCTATAATAGCGATTTTCATAAGATGATTCTTTAGTAAAGGTATCCGTCAACAGCTTCCAGCTTTTTAGGAAGATCTGTTTCTCCTAATAATTCTTTTAAGTTTCTTTCAATAGTATTACAAATAGATGTTAGGGCTACATCTGTGATTTTATTCTCAAATGGGTCTTCATTAGCAGCGCCTGTTCTCTCCATGATGATGAAAACGCCAGCTATGAGAACGGAAAGAGGAATAACTAACCAGGATAGCTGAACCAATTCTCCCGTGGCAAAAAAGCCCAGTAATCCGAAGGGCAATAACAAGGCAAAGAGTCTCACAAAGACCCTGGTGAAATAATCATACTGTCGTGGTAAGGGCGTGTTCTTAATCCGCTCTGCCCCACCTTGATAGTTGGTCAGGGCTAAGAGTTGTCCCTCCATCTGAAAGCTGTCAAATCCTCCCAAGGTCCCGTTAGCCATGGCTTCATAGATCTGCTTGCCCATCAGCAAATGGATGGCATTGGGTTTATGGTCTTTCTCCCTTAGCTGTGCATATTCTGTTTCTTCCAGAAAAGGCTCCAGCTCATTCCACTCATTCTGTCCTCTGAGGTGAAGTCTCATCGCATGCACCCAGGCTATTTGTTTATAGACAAGGGACTTCTTAAATGCCTCACTCCGCTCCCTTTGGTAATTCTCCTGATGCGCATGGCTGTCTGTAAAGGTGATGACCAGTCTGGCAAAGACGCGGCTGGAATTCACTATCCCTCCCCATAAGGTTCTGGCTTCCCACCATCTTCCATAAGCCGAGTTATTTCGAAAGGCTACAAAAATGGCCAAGGCTGAACCTAGGATTCCGATGGGTGTGAAGTTTAAGGCCATAGATGTCTCCTTAGTAAAGAAGAAGGTCAGCCATACTGCTAAGGCCCAGAATAAGACAAAGAGGACCTGATTTTTTATGTAGGCCCATATCTTTAGCGGATGAAAATTTCTTTTGACGATCATGTTTATAAGGGGTTGAAGGTGAGGTCTTCTGCTCTTGTTATTCAGCTGTTCACTACCTAATATAAAAAGCGGGTGAGCAAACAGCTAGCCTATTTACTCACCCAAGCCCTTATTTATTTAGTTGAGCTACCACCATTCTGGCGGCGGCGGCTCCCGAGTTTTGTTGCTGACCTGTGATCAGATTTCCATCTGTAATAGCGTAAGAAGAAAAGGCTGGAGCTACTTTAAAGGTAGTACCTTGTATTTTCCTTGCTTCCTCCTCTATGCGGTAAGGTTGAATCTTTTGCCCTACAGCCTGATCTGCGTATTCTTCCTCAGCATCAGCAAAGCCTGTCCAGACCTTGTCTTTTACGATCAACTCTCCATTAGCCTTCTTAGCTTCCAACAGCAAGGTGGTGGAATGACAAACTGCTGCGCTGGGTTTTCCACTCTCGTAGAAACTGGCGAAGAGATTTTCCAGATCATGGTTTCCTCTGAAGGTATACATGGGAGCTTGTCCCCCCACCAGGAATATGGCATCATAATCATCTACCTTTACTTCTGTCAGCTTCCTCGTATTGGTTAGCAAATCACCAAACCATTCATTTTGCATATAGCCCAGAGAAATTACGTCATGAGCTGAATACCCACTTTCATCGGTAGGGTTAGAGTAGCCATCCATTTCTACCTTTCCTCCTTCAGTAGAGGCTAGTTCTACCTCATAGCCCGCTTCCTGAAAAACGTGGAGCGGATGCGTTAGTTCAGCTGCCCAAAACCCTATAGGCCAACCTGTTTGTCCAGATACAGCAGGGCTACTGGCTACCATTAAGATTTTGCCTTTCATAGGCATTCCATGTGCATGTACATATGCTAAGTCCTCTTTCACTTGTGTCATCTTGTTAGAATTTTGTTTGTCAATATGAGTTTGAAAATCTTTAGATTATTCTCCTGGAACTCTTCATGAGGTGATCACCATTTGAGTTCTTCCTAAACTTACGGAGCTTACCCTCTCATGGAGGCATACTGACTATTTTGTATGATACTTCCTTTTTGGTAAGTATATTGATCATCAA
>JBCBKZ010000432.1:0-5058 GCA_038520955.1 Bacteroidota bacterium
TTCGTTGGACATAGGACTCTCTGGCATAGTAGATAGCAGAATCATACTCCACTTTCTGATAAAATAGGCTGGCCAGGTTATTCAGGGTATAGGCTATTTCTGAATGAGGTGCCTCATAAATTTCTTCTTTTAGTCTAAGAGACTGGTAGAGAAACATTTCTGCTGAATCTAGTCTGTTTAACTCCCTGTTCAAATGACCCAAAGAATGCATGATACTTGCCATATTCTCCTGATCAGGATTTTCTTGGGACTGAAAACAGACCAGGGCTAATTGGTACTGTGAATCTGCTTCTGCATACTTATTTTCGTCAACAGCTAAATCTCCCAGGCGCTGATAGAACAGGCATTCTTGCTTAGAATTTGAGGAAAGAGCATTCAGGATCTCCAGCCCTGCCTTTGCAGTACTTCTTGACTCCTGATAGTCTCCTAACCCATAGTAGACGTCGCTTTCCAGGTAGAATAATTTTGACTGTAAGTCTCCCCCTTGTAAATCTGGATGTTCATCCACCATGTGTAATCCTGCTTTCACAAGGGTGTCAGCCTTATCATAAGCCCCCATGCCCTGGTAGATGCCACCTATAGCTAAATGCATCTCTGCATACAGCTCAGGCTCATTCTCTAAGGTAGAATCTATTCTCTCGCTCGCCTGATCCAGAAGATCAAAAACGGTAAGTGTATCCCCCTGTGCATAGCGAGGATCTGCTTCCTGGAAAATGTCCGTTACAAAGCCCAATAGCTGCTCGTTCTTTCGGGATTCTGCCAAGGCTTCGTTTCGCTCTTTGGTAACTTCCGTCGTATAGTAAACCCCTAGTGTAATGATGGCTAGTAATCCTACAGCCACTGCTGACAGCCAGGCTCTATTCCTGAAAGCATATTTTTGTAGACCATACCATGAGTCATTTGACCTAAGAGAAATAGGTCGGTCAGTCAAATAGGCTTCTACGTCAGCTATTAAGGCATCCACTGATCCATACCGCTTCTCAGCTTCTTTCTCCAGACACTTCATGATGATGGCATCCAGATCTCCCAAAAGGGTGGAGGCTTGAATATCACTAGCAGCGAACTCAGTTAATACACTGGGGGATTTTGCCTTCCCACTCAGGATAAACTCCTTGTAGGCGGTAGAAGTATCTTCTTTTGGCGGAAAGGGGAGCTGGCCTGTTAGCATCTGATATAGAAGAACGCCCAGAGAATAGACATCCGAACGAGTTGAGAGGGCTTCTTGCCGTAACTGCTCTGGTGAGCCGTAGGCTAAGGTATATCTATTACTACCAGAGATTTTTCCCTCTTTCTCTGCTTCAGATACGCTCTCTGCTACCCCGAAATCAAGAACCTTAGCTTCTCCTTCCTCATTGACCAAAATATTGCTGGGTTTGATATCCAGGTGTAAGACCAGACGGGAATGGGCATAGGAGATAGCCTTACAGATGTCCAGGAAATATTGAAGTCGCTCATTGAGTAGAGCTCCTTTCTTATTCAGGAAGTCTATGATGCTTTCTCCTTCCACATACTCCATGGTGAAGAAAGGCCTCCCATCTTCAGAGGTTCCTCCATCATATAATCTGGCTATGCCAGGATGCACCAGTTGGGCCAGTATTTGGCGTTCTTGCCGGAATCTTTGGGTAGCTTCTTCTCCAAAGTTTCCCGACCTAATCAGCTTAAGGGCTACTTCCCTATCAAAGTCTCCGGTAGTTCTTTTAGCCAGAAATACAGATCCCATACCTCCTTGCCCCAGTATTTGATCTAATTGGTAGGTTCCTATCTGCGACCCTATCAACTGCTCGTCAGCTCCCGCATCCCAGGGTCTGCTCCCTTCTGTCTTCAGCGCAGGATGGATGGCACCCTCTTCTTCCAGTAGCTTAACTACTTCCTGATGATAGTCAGGGTTCTCTTTAGCGAGTTTATCCAGAGCTTCCTTTTGGTCTACCTGTGGAAGGTCTACTATGTCGTGAAAATATTGGGCTATTTCTTGCCATTGTGTGGGGTCCCAGCTCATGCTTGCATATCTTTTAATTGGGTACTCAGCCATGTACGGGCTAGTCGCCACTCTCTTCTCACCGTCACCTCTGATACGCCCAAAATTTCCGCTATTTCTACCTGCTTAAATCCTCCGAAGAACCAAAACTCTACGATCTTGGCTCCCCTTTCACTGAATTCCTGATACTTGGTGAGAATATCATTTAAGTGGAGAATGTCTTCATAGGTAGTCATATGATTGACTTCCTGATTTTCTAAGGTGAGAATGACCTGATCTCCTCCACGTTTTTCACTCTTCTTTTGGCGGGCATAGCTGATGAGGATCCTTCTCATAGCTAAAGAGGCCAGGGAGAAGAAGTGTCCTCTGGATTCAAACTTTTGCTGGTCTTGTCTGGCGAGTTTTATATAGACTTCATGAACCAGACCTGTGGCGTTTAAGGTATGATCTTTTCGCTCGGATTTGAGCTGAGAAAAAGCGAGGCGTTTTAAGTCTTCGTATGCCTGGGGAAAGTAGGTCTCCAGGTTTAGGGCTTCCTTCATGGCGATGCAGTTCCGTATGAAGGTACAAAATCCTTTGAAGAATGTAAGTTTTGGGTTTCAAATAGTTAGTCGTGTGCAGAACTACTTGACTGTAAAAATGAACCCCAAAAGAAGTTGAGGGTATTAGTCAGCAGAACCCAAAATCCTAATCCGATGAAAACTCTTTTCCCCTCTCTGGTATTTCTCTTCCTCATGGGACAGCTTTTTGCCCAGCCTGACACCCGAATGGCTTATCCACAAGTGAAGGCCAATCAAAGCAGCTATGCCGCTGCTCATGTCCCCATCATTTTAAAAGAAGTGAATACGTTTGAGTTCTATAAAGAACAGTCAGAGAATTGGTGGAAGGTACTGGAGAAGGATATGACAGATGAGTATGCCTGGTACAATTACCACAAGGCCAATAGGTATGCCAAGCTGACCTACAGCCAAATCCATTCTCCTTCAGAAAACTGGCAAGAAAACACCGACTGGATAAAGGAAAGCACCTATTTCATGGACAGGAAACCTATGGAAGACCTGATAGCTAAACATCTACCAGGGTCCTTCATCTACTACTATATCACCGCCTCCAATAATGAGGTGAAGATTTCCAGAGAAGCCTACTTAGACCTCATCTCCAAAGCCCATCAGATCAATCCCGGATTTGCTGAGCTCTATGATGGGTTCATCACTCATTACTACCTGACTGGAAATACAGAAAAGCGACAGTACTACAACAAACAGTGGTTTGCTTCAAATGACTTCTCCCCAACTCTTCTGAACCATTATTATAACGTTCTTCAATCGACTGCTGATCAAGCCATTCTCCTGACTTATGGAGATAATTCTACTTTTGGTTTGCTGATGGTCCAGGATGCCTTAGGCATACGCCCTGATGTTCAGATCATTAATGGTCCTCTACTCAGCATGGATAAAGCCTACCGAGAGAGAGTTTATCAAGAACTAGCGATTTCCTTACCAGAGGTAAAGGAGGGCCTTTCCTTTCAGGAAGGAGTTTCCCGCGCCGTCATGCATTTGATGGACCACAAGCCTGTGGGTATTCCCTTACACCTGAACATGGATTTAGGCGAAGCCATTAGAGCGCCTTTTCAAGAGTCTCTCCAACAAAGAGGCCTAGTGTACACAGTAGAAAAGGAGGATGATTTCCAGCCAAGTGAAATGGCCAAGCTATACGAGGAGTCCTTCCAACTAGACTACACCCGCACCCAGTTTACCTATGACCCTTACGCCAATTCCAGTCTGAGCTTCCTTAACTACCTTCCCATGATAGTGGAGCTTTACCCCTATTACCTCTCGGCAGGTAAGCAGGAAGAAGCTTCCCAGCTAAAAGCATGGGGCCTTCAACTCATTGAGCGTTCAGGTAGGGTTGAAGTGAAAGATTGGTATTTGGGAGAACTGGCGGGGTGACGCTTCTACTGCCCTGACTTGGATATGTATTTGGTAGGTACCTAAAATCAGTTAGCGGCGCCCGAGGGTGTTGTTATATTGATGGTAAAAGTATTGATTCAGTGTGGGAGTTTGGAGCTTAAAGTAAGTGATCAATATAAAGCGCCCCATATAAGGTCGTTGAGGCTCTCGAAACGACAAATTTTTATGGCATAGGATGCCCCTTCGAGAACCTCAGGGACCTTCCTACTCAAAAGAATTAATCTAGAACGCTCAAATTTGATTACCTACTAAAGAGGCATTTTGTACAATTTGACAGCTTTGGACTTTCCTTTCAGGGGTAGCTCTCCAATGTATTCAGCCTTCCATTGATTGGGGTTGTCCAGACGGTCCAACAAGTCATACGTCAAGATTAAGTCTGTTTTGAAATCATTGCATAATCCTTGCACTCTTGCCGTGGTGTTCAGCACATCTCCTGTATAAAATATCTCTTTTTTTAGCGCTCCTATTTCTCCAGTAGTGACTTCTCCAACATGTAGCCCTGCCTTAAAATCTGGTGCCAATCCATATTTTTGCGTGAAAGTATCAGCCTTATCGGTCATGCGCTCTTTAATCTGTCGGAAACAGTGTATGCAGTGATGATTGGCCAGACCCTTGGTAGATTCCCAGGTGATGACCACTTCATCTCCAATGTATTGGTAGACTTCCCCTAAGGTATTGATGATCGGATCTGACATGACCTCATAATAATCCCTCAGAAGATTGAAATACTTCTCATGCCCCAACTGTTCGGCAATGGTGGTGGAGTTTTTCATGTCTAAAAACATGAAAATTCGTTTTTCCTTTTTGGGTCGATGGTATTTCCCAGAAAGAAAATTTAGTAGCACATGATGTCCTAAGTTTTCACTTATAGCTGAATAAATCAAACAAACCATAAGCCTAACAGACAATTGAAATAAAGTGGTAAGCATAGAGACACTTATGAGAAATCTACCCAACTTTTGCCAAGCATCAGCTTCCAGCAAACTTATACCTGTATCGAGATAAGATGCCACAGGAAAGAAGATGACCATGATGATGATGAGTAAGGAGAGATAGATTAAGAATTTGTAAAAAACCTTCTCCCTAAGTGGTCTGTTTGAGAATTCTCAAACA
>JBCBKZ010000433.1:0-5051 GCA_038520955.1 Bacteroidota bacterium
AATTCGCCTGATTCTTTCTTATCCCCTACCAGGTAATCATAATCTTACCAGTAGTTTGACTGTTTTCCATCATATCATGCTCTTTGCCTAGTTCTTCCACTGGGAAGGAGAATGTGCTCGCTGGATTAAACACTCCTTTCTGATATAAATCCATTACTCCTGTTAATATGCCCTCCAGCTTATCAGGTCTGTTATCACTAATGGTCAACATATTCACCCCTATGATGGTCTTTGATTGACTGATCAATTGGCCGGGGTGGTAAAACCCAAATGACAATCCTACGGCTATTTTCTGGAATACATTCTTTGCCTGGTTTAGGCTAGAAGCGCCAAAAGCTACGAGTCTTCCTCCCGCTCCCAGTAACCCAATTCCATTCTTAAGTGTTTTTCCACCTATGGGGTCAAAAATGATGTCCAGGCCTTCAGGTCTGATTTTACGTATTTCTGCTACAAAGTCATTTTCTCTGTAGTTGATGATATGATCTGCGCCCAGGTCCTTCAGATAAGCTATTTTGGTGGCGTTACTGGCTGTTCCATAGACTGTAGCTCCTATGTGCTTTGCGTACTGGACTAAGGCTGTTCCTACTCCTCCTGAAGCGGCATGTACCAGCACATGATCATTTGGAGTCATCCTGACCATTTCAGCCGCACAGTGATAGGCTGTGCAGTATTGGGTCATGAGTGCCAGAGCATCCCCATCAGATAAACCCGCAGGAAGCTTTACGATGGCTCTACCATCCGTAGCTACATATTCTGCATATCCTCCAAACCTGCAAAAGGCGGCTACCTTATCGCCCACAGAAAATTCTCCCTTAACTTCTCCGCCAATTTTAGCAATGGTCCCGACAGCATCATATCCTAGTATGGCTGGCATAGGGGGTGCGTCTTTATAAAGGCCTCTCCTCGCCATTACGTCTGCAAAGTTCAGCCCAAAGCCTGCTACCTTTACCAGAACCTCATGGTCCTCTATAGTGGGCTCTGAGGTATCTCTTATTTCAAATGCTTGTTCGCCTGTTCCTTTACGGACTAAGAATGCTGCTTTCATATCTTATTGCTGTTTGGGTCAGAAGATACGAAAGGTGGAGAAGATGAGAAGTTTCTAAAAAGAAAAAATCCCTTTTGGGACAAGGGATTTCTTCTGCAATATGGTGATAGTAGTACTTAGGTTAGGTGGAGCAGCACTCCACTAAAATCTCTATCTTCTCAACGGCAAGAGATTTCAAAAGGTGGCTTAGTAGGTAGATATTTTTCTCTTTTTCTTGAGAAAAAATCATAACTCACTGATTTACTGCCAGATAGAATTCAAAGAAATTGTGGTGGCAGTAACATTTTTTATCTCTCCTCCCTTACAATACAAGCGAATTTCCTGAAAATCAGAATTAGGGAAAAACAGATCTGTTAGCACTGTTCCTCCTCCATCTGCAAACATTTCCACTGAGCTCACATCCAGAAATAGACGCATCTGTACCTGCTTACTGTTAGACAGTCTGGGGGCTAGATGGGCCTCAGACGCAAAGGCATCTGAGAAGTCAGTCTTCCCGGCCTCAGTCCTATCACTAAAAAAGGTATTCTCTTTTTGGTTAAGGCCTATCTTGTAGACATCACCCATATCATTGGTTAAGGAAATCCCCACTTCTACCTCTTGCCCTTCCTGGAGTTCAAAGGAAACCTCCACTTCTAATAGCGGATGGCCCCCATTAGAAAGCATCAAGCTCCCACTCAGGCTTTCCTCCTTATTTCTTACTGAAGAGGTTCTAAGGGTATCTAATTCTCTAACTGGCACGGAGAACAGACGGGTACCGACGTCAGTACTATGTAATTGTAATTCCCTGGGTACTGTCATGGCACTTCTCCATACATAGGTAGGTACTTCTCTGGCATACGCCCAGTTACTCATCCAACCAAGTAAAATTCTTCTTCCGTCTTCCTTAGGGATATCTGACCAGGTGACACCTGCGTAATTATCCCTACCATACTCCATCCAAACTGCTTCTTCAGCCCCTTCTTTCACAAAGTCTTCATCCATGGTAAATGCCTCTCCGTCAAATTCTCCTACGAAATACTGAGTAGCAGACCCTCCATTAGGCCCTCCAGGATTTATGCTGACCAGCATGACCCACTTACTCCCTTCTCCTCCCCTCACAGGTAGCTCAAACAAATCCGGGCACTCCCAAACGCCCCCATGAGTACCCAAATTCTCCCCAAACTCACTGGAGAAGGTCCAGTTTATCAGATCCGGAGAATGATATAAATGAATCCTATCTTTCACTGCCAGAATCATCACCCACCTCTGGCTGGCTTCATGCCATATAACCTTAGGATCACGAAAATCCCTGATCCCTGGATTCTTAATAACAGGATTCCCTTCATACTTCTCCCAGCTGCGGCCTTTATCCAGAGAATAGGCTATCCCCTGTGTCTGAAAGTCTATAGCACCTGAAAATTCACCGGTGGTATCATGGTAGGTATAAATGGCTACCAAAGGAATATTTTCTTCATCTCCAAAGCCCGAGGTGTTATTCCAGTCTACTACAGCACTGCCTGAGAAAATATACCCTAACTCATCCGGGTATAAGGCTATAGGCAGGTGTTCCCAATGAACCATGTCTTCACTCACAGCATGTCCCCAGTGCATAGGTCCCCAGACGTTGCTATCGGGATAATGCTGATAAAATAAGTGGTATTCCCCCTCAAAAAATACCATCCCATTAGGATCATTCATCCATTGGGTAGGTGGGGTAAAGTGAAATTGAGGGCGGTGTAATTCCTGAAAGGTTTCCTTTGTAGTTTGTTCCTGTTTCAAATCAGTAGTATTACATGCAACTAGTATAAGAAGAGATCCTATAGCAAAATTGATGCTACAAAAAGTAAGCCTGTCCATGCTTATTTATGTTAGGTAGAGCCGATAAATTTTCGATTTAACTTCTGCTTGATTTTATGACTAAGCATTCACCTTATTCTTCTTTCTCTGGGTCAATAATTCTTCTAATTCCTCCAGAGGCACCCCTTTGGTTTCCGGCATCATTCTCCATACAAAGAGCAACTGGAATACCATCATGACGGCAAAAAAGGCGAACACATAGCCAGGATTACTCACAGCCCCTAATACCGGAGGCATAAACATGGTGATCAGAGCTGCCAGGACCCAGTGGGTAGACGTTCCAAAAGAAGTACCCGCCCCTCTAACATGATTAGGAAATATTTCTGAAATAAAGACCCATATCACCGCACCTTGTCCAATAGCATGCGAGGCGATGAATACAAATAGGAATCCTGGTACTGCCATGCCTTTCCACCCAAGTAAGAATGCTACTGCTACCATGGCCAAAGAGAAAATATATCCATAGGAGCCAATGTACATGAGCGTTTTTCTTCCCAGTCTGTCTATCAGCACTAAGCCCAACATAGTAAAGATCAAGTTAGTTATCCCTATCCCTATACTACTCAAAAGTGCGGTACTAGCTCCCAAGCCAGCTATTTCAAATAGGCGCGGGGCATAATACAAGAAGGCATTTATACCAGATAACTGATTAAAGAAGGCCAACAGAAAAGCTAACAGGAGTGGGAAGCGATAACGCTTGTCAAATATACTTTCTTTCTTATCCTGTTTCTGGTTATCCAAAAGTATCTGCTCCATGGTCGTAGGTTCAGAACTTTCAGCATTCATGATGTCCAATATCTTCTGTGCTCCCTCCTTATCTCCCTTGTAAAGGGCTAACCATCTGGGGCTGTTAGGAACTCCAAAAACAAGAATGGTATACAAAATTGCCGGAAAGGCTTCCATCCCTATCATCCAACGCCAAGTGTTCTCGCCCAAATCTGCCTGACTTAGGAGATAGTTGGAGATAAAGGCCATCAGGATACCAAATACAATATTGAACTGGTACATGGCCACCAGTCTCCCCCTTTTACTAGCTGGGGCTATTTCAGATACGTAAATGGGTGCAGTTACCGTAGAGGCTCCTACCCCTAATCCTCCAATGAATCTGAAGAATGAGAAAAGGTAGGGATCTGAAACCAGAGATGACCCTACAGCAGAAATGGTATACAGTATCCCTATCCAAATAAGGGTCTTCTTTCTACCTAATTTATCTGTGGGAATTCCTCCAAGGAGTGCACCAATGACAGTTCCCCATAATGCCATGGACATAACCACGGTCCCATGGAAAAAATCACTCGTCTGCCATAGTTCCTGGAGTTTTTGGTCAGCGCCGGAGATTACTACGGTATCAAAGCCGAATAGGAATCCTGCCAGTGCTACGACCACTGACCAGTAGAAGATGTTACCTGTTTTCATAGTAAGATAGTCCCAAATAAGGAGGTGTTAAGTCCTTACAAATAAGGGATTTCCAAGTAGATATGAAAATTAGGCTATAAGAAGAGCTTTGGATACTGAAAAGCGAAGGAAAAAGTGCTTATCTCCCCTACATCTGAGGCTTGATATTCTTTAGTTCCTGATTCAGAAGTTCACGTGCACGGAATAGCTGAGCTTTCACTGTGCCTAAAGGAATTTGAAGCTCTTTGGCAACCTCTTCATAGGAGAGTTCCTTGAAGTACCTTAGTTCAACCAGGATTCTATACTTCTCAGGTAACCTGTCAATGGCCATGTTCAGATACTGCTTTCTCTGCTTCTTCAGCATACGATCATTAGGATCCAGGTCATCATCTCTTACATCAAATCGCATGCTGCTTCCATCATCTCCTTCTACAGATTGGTCAATAGAAACCGTCTGAACGCGTTTCTTCCTAATAAAATCTATACAGTTGTTTGTCGCTATCCTGAAAAGCCAGGTAGAGAAAGCGTATTTAGAGTCAAATTTTTCAATAGAATTAAATGCTTTTGCAAAGGCCTCCTGTGTCAAATCCTCAGCATCATCTGGATTCTTGACCATTTTCAATAGCATATAATAAACAGACTTCCTATACTTCGCCAGTAAGGATTCAAATGCCTTATTATCCCCCTTTTTGGCGGCAGCTACAAGAACTCGGTCTTCTTCAGTATTTTTAGAAGTTTTTGGTTTTATTTCTTCCATTCGGGAGTTAGAATTAAA
>JBCBKZ010000434.1:0-5050 GCA_038520955.1 Bacteroidota bacterium
CAACCGAGTACCTTTTATCTTAGGTTTCCCAAGCATGATATCTGGATCAGCATCTATATAATCTAAATAATTCATTGCCATATTCTAGTATTACTTAAGTTAAGAAAAAATCCCATACTGAGTTTACTCCATTAACTTCTCCAATATCTCTGAAGCCGCCTCAGGAATGACAGTACCTGGTCCGAAGATTCCTTCTACACCAGCTTCATATAGGTACTCATAGTCTTGCTTGGGGATTACGCCTCCTGCTATGACCATGATGTCTTCTCTCCCTATCTTTTTTAATTCTCCTATGAGATCAGGAACCAGGGTCTTATGTCCAGCCGCAAGAGAAGAAACGCCAATAATATGCACATCATTTTCAGCGGCTTGCATAGCTACTTCTGACGGCATCTGGAAAAGAGGACCTATGTCTACATCAAAGCCCAGATCTGCAAAGCTGGTAGCGATCACCTTGGCTCCTCTGTCGTGTCCATCCTGCCCCATTTTAGCGATCATGATACGGGGTCGCCTTCCCTCCATTTCGGAGAAGCGATCTGCCAATTCTCTGACTTTCTGAAATGCATCTGTATCCATAGCTTCCTTTGCATAAACCCCCGAAACGGAGCGAATGACCGGGGTGAACCTTCCAAAACTGCTTTCCATTGCATCTGAGATTTCTCCCAGCGTAGCCCGATTTCTGGCTGCTTCTACCGCCAACCCAAGTAGGTTTCCACTGCCGTTGGCTACAGCATCCTTGATGTTCTGAAGACTGAGCTTCACAGCTTCCTGATTGCGAGCTGCTTTTACTTCCTTGATACGGTTGACCTGTAGTTGTCTCACACGCTCATTATCCACTTCCAGTATCTCAAACTGACTTTCTTCTTCTGACACAAATCTGTTCACCCCTACGATCACATCCTTGCCAGTATCTATACGTGCCTGCTTTCGGGTAGCAGCTTCTTCTATTCTCATCTTGGGAATGCCTGCCTCTATGGCTTTGGCCATACCCCCATAGGACTCCACCTCCTGAATGAGTTCCCAGGCCTTATGTGCCAGGTCATGGGTGAGCTTCTCTACATAATAAGAACCTGCCCATGGGTCTATGGCTTTGACTATATCTGTTTCTTCCTGCAGATATAACTGCGTATTTCTGGCAATTCTAGCCGAAAAATCCGTAGGTAGGGCTATGGCTTCATCAAAGGAGTTGGTGTGGAGACTCTGGGTATGGCCAAGAGCTGCTGCCAGGGCTTCCACACAGGTACGTGCTACATTATTGAAGGGGTCCTGTTCTGTCAAACTCCATCCGGAAGTCTGACAGTGCGTACGCAAAGACATCGATTTGGGATTCTCCGGTCCAAACTGTTTCACGATTTTTGCCCATAGCATTCGTGCGGCGCGCATCTTGGCAATTTCCATGAAGAAGTTCATACCTATGGCCCAGAAAAAAGATAATCTGGGTGCAAAAGCATCTATGTGTAGTCCGGCATCTATTCCTGTTCGCAGGTATTGCCAGCCATCTGCCAGGGTATAGGCCAGTTCCAGATCTGCGGTAGCTCCTGCTTCCTGCATATGATACCCACTAATGGATATGGAATTGAAGCGAGGCATGTTTTCTGAAGTATACCTGAAGATGTCTCCGATGATTCTCATGGAAGGTTCCGGTGGATAGATATAGGTGTTTCTCACCATAAACTCCTTGAGGATATCATTCTGGATAGTACCGCTTAGTTGCTCAGGTTTGACACCTTGCTCTTCCGCCGCTACTATATAAAAAGCCATCACAGGGATAACCGCTCCATTCATGGTCATGGAAACGGACATCTTATCCAAGGGAATATCATCAAAGAGAATTTTCATATCCTCCACAGAATCTATGGCTACTCCTGCCTTTCCCACATCTCCTTTTACTCTTTCATGGTCTGAGTCATAACCTCTATGGGTAGCAAGGTCAAAGGCTACTGACAGGCCTTTCTGACCGGCAGCCAGATTCCTTCTATAGAATGCATTGGATTCCTCTGCCGTGGAGAAACCCGCATACTGACGTATGGTCCAGGGCCTTCCTGTATACATGCTGGCATAGGGCCCTCTAAGAAAAGGAGGTAAGCCCGCAGCATAGCCAGTATGCTCCAATTTCTTTAGTACATCCGAAGTGTAGAGAGAAGGGATAGAAATTCCTTCAGCTGTTTCCCAAAGAGGATTTCCCTGATTAGTTTTCAGTTTAGGTGTTTGGCTGGACTTCCAACTATGGTTGATGATATCAGGTCTTTTCATGAGAGTTGCTGCATTAAGGAGTGATGGAATTCCAGTAGGTTTATACCTCTGTACAAGCAAAATTCAATTCCCCAATCAGAAGCCTGCTCATTCTTCCCTGCAAGTATAATGGGACCATAATGCCCATCATCTCTAAAAGACTCTAAAATCATTGGGACCATTTCTGGGTAGGATTCATCAGCACTACATAAGACGAATACATCTGCCTTAGCAACCGACTTTCCTTCATTCCAGACCTCTTGTTCTGTATCCCATCCCAGTACGCCCATCACATTTTCAGAAAAGGTAGCTCTGGCTGTTCGCATAAGGGGATCTCCAAACAAGATCATCTTTGCTTTGAGTGGAGTACCTCTCCCCTGCCCTTTTGTTAAGCTCTCTCTTTTCACTTCCTCAAAGGGAGAAGAAGCTCTCTGAAGTAGGCCTTGATTTAGTAAGTCCTTCGCCTCTTCATCCATATTCGGATATCGGTTCACCCCTATAAGGGATTTTCTGGCCGTAGCCAGCTTTCTCAGCTGTTCCTCTTTTGTCTGCTCTATTCTCCCAGAAATAAAACCGGAGGTATGTGCAGCTAGCAGTCCGCCTTCTTTCTCTATTTCCTGGAAGAATCCCCATGCCTGATCTGCCAGGGCTTCAGTTAAGGTTTCCAGGTAATAACTTCCCCCACCTGGATCTACTACTTTCCCCAGATAGGACTCATGGGCCAGGAGTTGCTGGATGTTTCTGGCTAGTCTATGGCTAAACTCATTGTCCTCTGCCAGGGTATGGTCAAATGGCCTCACTATCATTCCATGAGTGCCCCCCAAAACAGCTGAAACCGCTTCAGTAGTACTTCTCAGGAGGTTATTATGTCTATCAGATAATGTCTTATTCCATGTGGTATTAGTCGCGAGGATAAAGGGAGAATGGTCTGCATCAGCCTCCACTTCTAATAATTCTACCAAACGAGCAAATAACAGTCGGAAGGCCCTTAGTTTGGCAATTTCCATAAAGAAAGAGGAGCTAGTAGAAAAGAGGAAAGCCAGCTTGGGCAGTAAATTCTCAACTGTGTAAGTCCCCTTCTCAGAAAAGTACATGAGGTATTCCAGCGTCGTAGCTAGTGCCAAACCTAACTGCTGAGAACAGCTCCCTCCCTGGTCCAGCACATAGGTCATATCTATTCCCAGAGATCGGAAGTAGGGCATATCTTCCGTATTCTGAAGAATGGATTCCAATCTCTCCATTTGGATAAGCTCCCATTTTCCTTTAGTAGCAAGAATGAGGGAATAGGGATCTATGAAACAGGTCCCCGTGATCCACTCTATTTTTGTATCATTATGATAGGCAGCCTCTTTTAGCTTCTCCCATACCCCGTCTTCTACCTCATTACTTCTGATATGTACCGCAGTTCTGGAAACGTCCAGATTAGGAAGCAACTCTGGTAGATTGCCTATATTTTCTTCAAACAAATATGCCTTGATTTCTGCCTCTTGCGCAGTTTGGAGTCGCTGCATGGCAGACTGAATATCCGTGAGCGAAATGGCCTGAATAGGTTGCCAGGAAGGGTTTCCCAGCTTTATATAGTCTCCTCTTCTTACTGAGAGAGAATCACTACTTTCTTCCTTGAGGAGTGCCTCTATATCTTTCTCACGGTAATACGCTTTTATCTTAAAGCCCTCTGGTGTATCCCAATCCAGTTTCTCTAAAGGTTTCCCTTTGAGTTCCTTAAGTAATCTTGCTTCCCAATCTGCATCAGGTATGGGAAGAAATTCAGCAAATAGGTTTTCCTGACCATGGTTAGGTCTACTTTCCATAAAATGTGCTTAGCTTAAACTAATTACTTAAATTTACGTCCTTTAAAGTGGGAAACAAGCGTACCAAGATATGGAGACAGTACAAAGTTTGATGATTTCTCTGACAGACAGAGCGGTAGAACAGGTAAAAGTTTTACGTAAGAAAGAGAATATTGCTGAAGGAAAGCAGCTACGCCTGGGCGTAAAAGGAGGAGGATGTTCTGGTCTTTCCTACATATTAGAATTTGATGAGAAAAATGATCTGGATAAGATCTACCAAATAAAAGGAATTGACGTATTAGTAGATCCCAGGCACGAGCTATACATAGCAGGCATGGTAGTAGATTACCAAAGTGGTCTGAATGACAGAGGATTTATTTTTGAGAATCCTAATGCTACCAGTAGCTGTGGTTGTGGAACTTCCTTTTCCACTTCCTGATTTGCCTTATCCCAGGTAAACCAGATTCACGATCAAAAATATGATTACTGAGGTAATGATACCGAACATAAATACGGTATAGGATATTCGTAGGTACCTGTACTTTTTACCCAATACTACCCCCAGGAAGTAAATATCGTCTATCAAGGAAGAGTACAGATATTCGGAATCGTCCATCATTTCCTGCATCCCCCACTTATACTCATCTCTGGGCATATTGTAGAAATTACCAAAGAACAGCAGATTGGTGTTTTTAGCTCTGATACTTTCTTCTGTGAAGGTTCCCTTTGTGATATTAGGTCTGGTGGCCAGTGCGGAAAAGATGATGGAGCCCAAGTTGATGATGAGAAGGAAGAAGGTAGGGATCAGGAGATGTGGGTTACTATCTAATTTAGGTACTAAGGCGCCAAGAAGAATGGTGATGATGATGGAGTTTACCTGAATCATCATACTCGCTTTCTGATCAGCAATGGCACTAAGGGAAATATGATTTTTAGAGGTAAGCCTAAACATGGTCTCTATTCCTCTTTCCGGCTTTCCTTCTACTTTTTCCAGCTTCTTCTTGAGTTCTTTCAGCTTCTTTTCATTG
>JBCBKZ010000435.1:0-5044 GCA_038520955.1 Bacteroidota bacterium
CTCGGCATATGACATATGCCGAGGATTTATACGCATGCGTAATTTTCATTCTTTCATTTGTTTAGTGGTATTGTCCTTAGGTCTGCTATCTCTTGCGCAGGCCCAGGATAATGATATCCTTCTCCAGCACGACCTTTACCACTACGTAGACAGACTACAGATTAAATATCCTCAGGATACGGCCCTTTTCCTGGGAGCAAAACCCTATGGGAGAAATGCCCTTAAGCAGTTTTTTGTTTCGGCAGACACAGGAAGCATGGGTGTCGTTCAAAAGGATTGGCACAGTCGGATGAGGTTCCTGCTGGATGATGAGCTGAGCCTACAGCATGTAGGAGATGGGGTAGCTAACCTAGCTTACAAAAACAGACGAGATTTCTTCCATATCAAGACTCCCAATGTAGAGATGTTCATTAACCCTGCCCTGAATCTGGGATTGGGGAGAGAAACCCATGAACTGGCAACAGGAACATCCCCTCAAACCCTTCTGAATAACAGTAGGGGAATCAGCATCAGAGGAACCCTATTTGGGAAGGTAGGCTTCTACAGTGAAGTCTATGATAATATCACTCGCTTCCCTCAATATCAGTTTGACAGATATCAGGAGACGGGGGTACTGGAAGGAGAGTCTTTTATCAAACTTTTTGGCGACCAGAATGGGCTGGACTATCTCAGTTCCAGAGCCTATATCACTGTCTCTCCCTTTAAGAATATGAGAATAAAGTTTGGGAAAGACAGAGCCTTTTGGGGATACGGTCATCAGAGTTTGTCCTTTTCGGATGTGGCAGCAGATCACCTACTACTGAATATCCGCACTCGCTTCTGGAAGTTTGAATATGTCAATCACTTCGGGCAAATGATAGACTTCATCAGAACCAAGCGGGATGATGAAGGGACATTTCCCCGTAAATATGCTGCCTTCCATCAGCTCACCTTCCAACCTAATAGTACCTGGAGTATAGGCCTGTTTGAGTCCATCATCTACACCCCTACCCTGGCCAATGGCAACAGAGGATTTGAGCTGTCATACCTGAATCCCATCATATTCTACAGAACAGCTGAGCAAGCACTGGGAAGTCCTGATAATGCTTTTCTGGGCCTACAAGGAAGAGTTAACCTCTGGAAGCACCTCCAATTATATGGACAGCTGACCATAGATGATTTCAACTTTGGCGTGCGTGATCAGGGAAGTGGATACTGGGGAAATAAGTACGGATATCAGCTAGGCATGAAGTATATTGACGTGCTGAATGTGCCTAACCTGGATTTGCAGCTAGAATACAACAGGGTAAGACCTTATACCTATCAGCACATTAATGTATCTGCTAACTACCTTCACTACGGCCAATCTCTGGGCCACGCCGCCGGAGCCAATCTTTTTGACTTTAACGCCATTGTGAGATATAGGCCCATTCCTGCCTTACAGTTGTATGGCTCTTATATGTACTTGAAGCAGGGACTGGATGAAAACGGGATCAACTATGGGGGAGATCCTACCTTATCGTATGCGGTAGACAGATTTCAGGAATTCAATAATACCGTAGCTCAAGGTCAGATCTATACCGTACACCAGCTATTTGGCCGTGCCAGTTATCAGCTCTGGAAAACAGATGCCTATCTGGAGGGGGAACTGGTATGGAGAGAAGAACCCAGTGGTCAAACCATCTACCTTATGGCAGGGCTTCGAGTGGGACTCCCTGGCAGAATCCAACGAAGATAAGATGTCTTTATCCTAATGTTCTTCTTCCTAGCATCACGTTCCTTCACAGGATTAAATCATCAGTCTTCTAATATCAGGATTCTTATAAATTTCATGGATATACTGAGAATAGAGGTCTGTAAAGGTAGCGTTCTGACTAAGGTCTCCGAAAATTTCTTCCAATCTTAAAAAGCTTAGTACATCATGATTTGTCCCCTGAGCAGCCAGATGGAGTTTCTCCTCTAAAGAATCTATAATCTCTATAGGTTGTTGATGGCGATTAAGCGCTACATCACTGTAATAGCACCAAGCAGCCAGAATGAAGGTCGCATACTTTATACTTCCACCTCCCTGGAGATTAGCAAGTAACGTTGGGATCAGAAACTTTGGCAACTTAGCCGAACTCTCAGAGCAAATACGAGCTACACTGTCCTTTATGTTAGGGTTAGTAAATCGTTCCTCAAGTGTATCCTTATATGCCGTTAGGTTTATCCCTACTAATTCATCCAGGGTAGGAGTAGCTTCTTCATCCATAAATTTTCTCATAAAGGAGGAAAAGACTGTATCCTCCATACAAGCATGTATAGTTGGATGACCATGGATAGCAGCGGGAATCCCTAACACAGAATGTCCTGCATTCAGGAGCCTCAGTTTCATCTTTTCGTACGGAGCTACATCTGGTACAAACTGGGCACCTACCTCCTCAAAAGCAGGTCTGCTACAGGAAAACTTATCCTCTATCACCCATTGGATAAATGGCTCACAAGTTACCGGCCATAGGTCGTTCAGCCCGTATACCTCTTTCAAATAAGTAATATCTTCTGGGGTGGTTACTGGGGTAATCCTGTCCACCATGGAGTTGGGAAAAGCTACATTTTCTTCTATCCATTTCGCCAAGTCAGGATCTTGCATATTTGCAAAGGTCAATAACACGGATTTAGCTACCTCTCCGTTATGCGCCACATTATCACAGGACATGAGGGTAAAAGCCGCTAAGTTGGCATCCTTCCGCTTTTTTAAGGCTGCTGTGAGAAATCCGAAAACTGTCTTGGGCTTATCTGGAAATTTCAGATCATGCTGAATCTCTGCATTCTCTGTATCAAATTCTCCAGAAGCATTGATGTTATACCCACCTTCCGTGATGGTTAGGGATACGATCTTAGTCTGTTCACTAGCCAGCTTATCAATGGCCTCCTGAGGTTGGTCAACTGCTAGAATATACTCCACCAGAGAGCCAATTACCCTACTCTCTATGTGGCCATTCGGATGTCTGATGATGAGCGTATATAGGTTATCCTGTTTTTCAAAGACTTCCGTTATTTTCCGATCAGCTTCTCTGAGTCCTACTCCACAGATTCCCCAATCCAGATTTCCACTCATTTCCATTAGCTCATCTGCATAAAAAGCCTGATGTGCTCTGTGAAATCCTCCTACTCCTATATGAACGATCCCTGTTTTTACTTCCTCACGATTATAAGAAGGCCTCTTAAGCTGTGCAGGAATATCCTTAAGTGTTTGTTGAGTTAGGTTAATAATATTCATTCTTATGCAGTAACAGACTTCCCTCTTTTCATGGCCCAGTATGCGGTAAGGAAATAGAAAATGGTACAAACAAAAGCGTACAGATAAAAAGTATCTCTATTTCCCTCGTAAGAAACGTCATTAGCACTTCCAAAGAGAACATTCATAGCCAGGCCTATCGTAATCAACAGAGAAATGATAGATACAGCTTTCAGCATGATGGAAAAGAGAGAAGTATCTTTCTGTGGTGGTGGAAGCTGCCCAGCTTTCTTTTCCTGAAATTCTTCGATTTGGAGATTTCGTTCTATTTCTCTGGCCTCTGCTTCTGGATATTTACGATTGGCGCCAGCTCTCCCGGCTAAGAGGGTGTAAAGGATGATGGTGAAAATCCAGGTAGGAATGAATAGGTAGTAAAAGGACATAACGCCTAACGCATTTAGCCCAAACCCCAACCCCAGGCCAGTTACCCATGATACGATGGCAGGAGTACTACCAGCTAATTGGCTGTAAGAGCGCCAATAGCGAGTATAGCCGATCCTTGGGAATAGTTGGTGCTCTGCAAAAACAATGGCGCCTACAGGTACCACCAATAGGCCCGCATATGTCAAAAGAGGCAAAATCTGCGTAAACACGAAGGGGAAACAGGCTATCACCATCATGGAAAACCCTACAAAAAGGGTGGTTTTCCGTCGTGAATGATTGGAAAATACAGATTGGGCAGCTAATCCTGCCCGGTATAAATTGGTAATGGCAGTGGTCCAACCTGCCACTATCACAATCACAAAGCCTGACCATCCCAGCGCATAGTAAGCTACGTCTCCCGGATCTAATTCTACAATGGTTTTTCCTACAATTACGGCTGTACCTGCTCCCATGATTCCCGCAGATATCCATGCCAGATAATGCCCAAACATCATCCCTGTACTGGTAGCCAGTCCATAAACTTTCTTTTTAGCAAACCTGAGCAAGGCCATGTCTATGAGACCAAAGTGGGTAATCGTATTAGCCGCCCAAGCGAACCCCATCACTTCCCAAAGCCCTATTCCAGCTTCTCCTTCACTATTTATGCCTGTCCAAATGGACTGATCTCCCATAGTTATAAATTCACTCCACGAGGAAGGAAGGGTTTTACCTAGTACATCCAGGGCCAGAGCAGGAAGTAAAACCAATGCGCCACTGATAAACATAGTAAACAACCAAGGGGCACATACACTGGAGAATTCTGAGACCGCATTGAAACCGTAGATAGCCACGGAAACGACTACCACTCCTACTCCTAGCACCACCAACACAAACCATATATTGGTAGGATACCAATCCAGTTGGGCGGGAATGTTAAATAGAAAACGGACAGCCGTAGCTGACACTGTTACCATCGCGGCTGAAATAACCGTGAAGATGATGACATTTACCCAGTCATACATCTTAGACATGGAGTCCCCCGCAATCTTATTCAGGTAAGTATAAAGGCTCAGGCGGGTATCCACGGCAATAGGAGCTGTAATCAGGGTCCAACTTAAAACAGCCAGAATATTCCCAATCAACAATCCTAATAGAATATCCTTAGTGCTGGCACCCAAGGCCACAAAGGTGGCTCCTATCACAAATTCTGTCGCTGCTACATGTTCAGCAGCATATAATCCTGCAAAATGTGGCCATCCATGGAGTTTGTCCTTTGGGACAGGTAGCTGCTCTTCCCCAAGCTCCTCAATTTGGGGAAAATCGTTAGTAGTGGTCATGCCCTATATTTTTAGCAATAGTAGTCTTTCTTCTTAGAGATAAAGTACCATTCTTAACTCACATACCAAGCTTACTCCATAAAAAAAG
>JBCBKZ010000436.1:0-5034 GCA_038520955.1 Bacteroidota bacterium
CAGAGTAAAGAACTCTAGGGGCTCCATAGTTAGGCTAATTACCTCACTGTAGCGGGGTGCACCATCCAGTTCTTTACTCTGGAAGTAAACCCAAACCCCTTTGAAGAAAATCTGAAAATTACCTACCACCATTCGCTAGACCAAGAGGTTCGGATTAGGGTGGTTACCCCTATTGGGAAGGTCTTGTATGATCAAACTTTTGATGAAAAAGAAGGAGAACTGAGCCTGGATGCTTCCTCCATCCCTGCAGGCTTATTGTATGTGCTTGGGCAATCAGCAGATGAGCAGCAGTTGGCCGTTAAAAAAGTCGCCAAGCTACGGTGAGACTGTTAGAATGTACTTATTCCTCCCACTTGCATATTCGTTCTTGATTCATGCAGAAATTCTACAAGCATGAACACTCTTGTAAACATGTGAATAATTGTAAGACAGGTCATACCAAGATGTATCGCCATGATAAAAAGATTTACCCCAGTTTTTTTTACACAAATCACTCTTGCTTTTCTACTTACCTTCCCAGCTCTACCTACTTCTGCCCAGACACTTACAGAGCGTATCACTCAATTAACTACAGTGGTAAGTTCTTTTCCTGATTCTACCTCAGCTCAGCAGGCAAAGAAGGCCATATTGGAAATTGCACTAGAAAGGGCTGGGAATGCCATAGCCGTATCCTACGATCAGGAAGCAGAAGATCTCATCTTGGATGTGATAGGGGCCCTAGATCAGCCTGCAGAGAAATTCATAGAGAGAAATCCAGAGGCTTCTAATCTGAACGGATTTGGGCCAATCCTAAATCCAGAGAATAATCCCTACCTGGAAGGGCTCGTAAATAGCGCTACTAATGCTATTGCCTCCCCGGATAAAGTTTTTCCACGTACTACTCCAGATCAAGCTGTATATAATGGCCTGGGAGGTACATATGGGGTGCGTTCTGCGCCTAGCTTATCTCGAAATTACTTCTGGCTATTTGCCCACGAACAAAGTCCGATGCGCTTTCAACCGGAACTCATTAAGCGTGTGCTTAGGCGTATGCATGCCTTTGCAGATCTGGTAAATCTGGATCCTTTTGGCAGGTTGGGAGCTCCCTTTAACGCATGGTATGATCAGTTTGCGATTGAGTATGCCTTTCCAGCCTTTTATGAGATAGCGGAGCTTCATCCTCACTTACTTCTCCCAAGTCAAAAAAAATCATGGGATAACATGATGCATGCGGCCAGAAATCGCCTGGCAAAAGGAAATGGAAATATATGGCGTGGCCCATGGAATTATAATATAGAGACTGCACGCCATCTGGGCATACTGAATATAGGCCTCTATCTGGATGATCAGGAAATAGTGGACCGGGTGCTCAGGCATGCAGACGCCTGTATGCGTATGCAGCGTTTGGACGGGGCCATGCCCTATCATGGAGATGACCGCCCTTCTGTCAACTACCATAATGTAGTCTATGGGCTTTGGCTGCAAATGTATGAACAGACAGGCTATGAACCCCTCAGGGAAGCCATAGAACGAAGCCAATGGAAAGGTCCTACTACGGGACGTACGGAAGAGTGGTGGACCTCTCCCTGGGATAAAGCTTTTAGGTGGAACATTCAGAAAGGGGTGGAAGCTGGCGTAGAGGCTGTAGCTACCCTTAGTGAGAATCCTTATGTAAGAGGACAAATAGATAGAAACCAACAACTTACTGGTGCAGTCTCCGGGAGAACTGGTGGAAAGGATGCGATTGTATGGTATAATCCGAATATCTCCTCTTTTCCACTTCCTGACAATTATACCATTCCTGATAGAAATATAGGAGGGCCCCGAGCCTGGTATGGAGACTTTACCTATGCAGGTTCTTTCAGACCGTGGCAGGAAGGGCATAAGACCCTTATGGGCGCTATGACGGTAGATACTGAGGATGGGCAGCTTAATTCTATTCTAGCTGAAGTAACCCCTAAAGTATGGATTACGCCTGAGGGAGAAGAAGGATATACTGCTTTGGCGCATTTGACAAATAAAGAGGTTTCTGCTACCACCATCTCCAAAGATTACAGTGTAGGTACTACCCTTCATGGACTCAAACGTAGCAAAGGAGCCTATGCTGGCCCCCTCTCTGAATGGCTTGGGAGGCAAGTTTGGGTAGGACTTCCTGATCGGATAATTGGTTTAGTCTCTATTGTTCCTGGAGTAGATAACGCGAAGGGATATGCTGTACATGGCGTACTTCGCCTAATCTCTGGAGGAACTACAGGAGCAAAAACCCTGAAAGAATTAGAAACCATAAGTCCCACCCACTACAGATATGGAACCCTGGACATCATCATCCATGAGCAGACATATTCTAGTGTGACTGGCATACTGAAACCATATCGATTGGCTAAGTTCCCTGCTACGGAACTGACCTTTAGTGATAGAGAAACAGAGCCGGCAGAGGCAGGAACAGAAAAGACGTATCCATTAAACTCTGATTATAGATTTGTGGTAGAGGTACGACCTGCCTGGGCAGCTGAAAATGAGCTCACAAGTGTGAGTGTACTTGGGGATCAGCAAATGATAGGCCTGGAAGCTGTAGGAGCTACCAGATCTTTACAAGTGTGGCTGAATACCACTGAGGAAGATCTGGAAGTGGATATTCAAAGAAATCGTCTTCCGGAAGGGAAAACCTCTTTTGTAAAGTCAGATGGACTACTGGGAAGAGCAGGTTTTAAGGCTGATATACCTGAGCAAACAAGTCTGACTGGCGGGCAGCATGCCGTCCTAATCGTAAGTGAACAGACAGAAGATCATACTGTTGGGTGGACCTCATTTTCAGGCATGGTCGGGTTTTCTGAGATAGAGGTAATGGGAGAGAAGAATTTTGGGAGAGTTGCCCCGGGAAGTAACAAGGAAATAACGTATAAAATTACCAATCCTAATGAGGCTTTACTGACCTTGACAGGTACACCTGTAATAGAGATTGAAGGAGATGATGCTTTTTCCCTGGTGAATGCCCCGGAGCTGGTGAATATCACCTATGGGGATACCACCACATTTACCCTTCGTTTTGCACCTACAGCGGAAGCCTCCTTTGCCGCTACCCTGAAAATCAGAACCAATGTAGAGGGAAATGAGGTGTACGAATGCAGACTCACAGGGCTGGGAAGTGAAGAGATTCTTCTGCTAAGAGATAGCCCCTTTGGGTCCTCATGGGGGAGAGCTGATGTATGGGAAGATAGCCTGGCAGCTAGCGTAGGAAAAAAATACCGGGTAGATAGATCCAAGGGGGGAGCTACCTTAAGAACCCCAACATCAAAAAACCCTGTTTTCCCTGGAGAATATTTGAAGGTGGTAGATGGAGGAGTCATTCTGCTAAAAACAGCAGCGGATGGAGTAATAGACATTCCCAAAACCATTTTTAGTGGGGGAGGGCTAGCTTTTGGGAACGGAGCAGTTTCCTATACCTGGAAAGGCGAGGTAGAAGTTCTGGAGAATGGGTTTGGGATCGGAAATGGAGGGAGCATTCTCTTTGAGGGAGAACTGACGGGAAATGGACCTGTCAATATTGGGGCGCCTTTAATTACCTTTTCTTCAGGCAGTTGGAATGGAGATCTATCCCAAAATGCTGGTGAGCTAAGATTCGGTTTTGACATCACAGATGGGGCAGGCTTTATCTACAATGGGGGAATCTTTGATATCAATGGCCAGAATCACCTGTTTAAAAACCTCTTTATAGGAGGGAACCAAATGCCTGCTGGCGTTTATACTGCTACAGATTTGGGAGAGGGATTTGTAGGAGAAGGTACCATCACCATTAAACCTTATACTACTGTACCAGATAACCTGGCTCCTCCTAAACCTGAAGAAGTACTGGTAGAAAATACCCTCAAAAAATGTAATGACGGAATTGACAATGATGGAGATGGACTAATAGACTGTAATGACCCAGACTGTCAGATGCTAAATCCGGTATCAGGCGCCACCTGTGATGATGGGGATTCTTGCACCATCAATGATGTGTTTAATGCGGACTGTGAGTGTGTAGGAACCTATTTAGATGAAGATAATGATGGGATTTGTGCTGCAGAAGACTGTGATGATAATGATGATGGCATAAGAAATAGGCAAATGGCAGGAACTGTCTGTGATGATGGAGATCCTGCGACTGTGAATGATGTCATTTTGGAAGATGGCTGTACCTGTGAAGGAGGTCTTACTAAGACACTTTCTATTCGCCTTTTCCTGGAGGGGCCCTATGAGGAAACAGTAGGTTTGATGTCGGATAGCCTTAGACAGAAGAATCTATTCTCCATGGAAGATCCCTACGGATTAGGAGAAACAGCCAATCCAATCCTACTGAAAGTTGCTGGTGAAGATGCTATAGTAGACTGGATAAAGGTAGAAGTACGGGATAAGGTAGATCCTTCTATCATTCATGCCTCAGAAGCCATGCTATTTCAAAGAGATGGAGCCCTAATTACATCTGATGGAGATAGCTTACTTACCATAGGAGTAAGTTTGGATAGCGCCTATGTGACGGTTAGTCATACAAACCATCTTGCACTCACGACAGGAACACCAGTAGGCTTAACAGACACGCTTAAGCTTGATTTTAGCCGACCGGAAACAGCTGTCTTTGGTGGGGATCAATCAGGGAAGATAGTGGGGGACAAGCGCCTGATGATAGCTGGAGATGCGAATGGAGATGGAAAAATAGATGAGATTGATAAAATTCAACTTTGGAGAACCCAAAATGGCACATCAGTTAATGAGAGTTCCAGGGCTGCTGACTTCAACCTTGACGGCGTTATAAATGTGCTGGATAAAAATGAGTATTGGCGGGTAAATAATGGGGCTGTGGAGAATACACCCTGATAGCATCCCTTCCGTCTTGTATACCTCCGAAAATCGTACATCATTATTAAGTATCCAGAACTAGTTCATGAAAGCAATTAGTTCTGGATACTTAAATATGCCACTTACCAGTAGGATTCTTCCTGTTACCACTAGTATATTCTCTATTTAACAAAATTCAGCCACTTTAGAGTCAAGCTAAGGCAGAGATATTGATTCTAT
>JBCBKZ010000437.1:0-5034 GCA_038520955.1 Bacteroidota bacterium
CTGACTGACTTATTATTACATTATGTCTTCTAACAATCAGGCTGAACGTCGTACCACCCTAAAGTATTCAATACTAACTTTTATTTGCTGGTGTGGCGTCTTTTTTCTGGGATATGTGATCTTTTTTGTGGATGAGCTGCCAGGTGAAAGATGGTACTGGGAGCAGGAGAGACAACTTAACGACATAGCCAAGAGAATGAAATACGTGAGGTTCATTCAGGAAAGAAGACTAGAAAAAGAAAGACAGTACTGGAAATCAAAAGGAAGAAACATAGAAACTTTCCGTTATGCCCAAGAGGAAGATGAAGGGAAATTAGCCCACGAGGTGAAAGATACAGGGGAGAAAATTGGGCCATAACCTAAAAATACTTCGATTAAATGTTATTGCGGGATCCATACATTGTGGGTCCCGTTTTTTTTGTCTAAGTCCTACCCTGAGCTAAGGCGAGGAACATTAATAAACTTGATGTATCTTTGTGGTCAGCTGGACAATTCCTTAGCATACCAATACGAATGTCAACAGATAAATTGGACTTATTCCCTGAAGGCAAACTTCAGGTTACCCTTCAGCGCTTGTGTCAGCAACTAATAGAGCATTACGGGGACTTTAAGGATACTGTGATCATTGGATTACAGCCCCGAGGGGTGTTTTTAGCCAAGCGGATCTCTGAATTACTCAAAACCCGCATTCCCTCTCTGGACTTACCACAGGGAACCATGGATGTAACCTTCTACAGGGATGACTTTCGGAAAAGAGACATTCCCATCACTCCTAACCAAACTCAGATAGACTTCCTAACGGAGAATAAGCAGGTCATTCTCATAGATGATGTATTGTATACGGGCAGGACAGTTAGAGCCGCCATGGATGCTATGCTAGCCTATGGAAGACCTTCTACTGTCTCTCTCCTGGTACTGGTAGATAGAGTCAGAAAAAGACAACTACCGGTTTCTGCCTCCTATATTGGGATTAAAGTAGATACCATGGAGACACAGAGGGTATTGGTAGAATTAAAGGAAAGTGGGGGAAAGGATAAGGTATTTTTGGTATCCAAAGAAGAATGATTAAGCGTCTTGCGATAAACTTTTACTATGACCCTGAGCACGAAACATTTACTGGGAATTAAGTACATAAACAGGGAAGATATCCTCGCAATTTTAGAGACAGCAGGGAATTTCCTTGAGGTCATAAACAGACCCATAAAGAAGGTTCCTTCCTTAAGGGATATTACCATAGCCAATCTTTTCTTTGAGAACTCCACCAGAACCAGGATATCATTTGAACTTGCTGAGAAAAGACTTTCCGCAGATGTGGTGAACTTTTCTGCCTCTTCCAGTAGTGTAAAAAAGGGAGAAACCCTTCTGGACACAGTGAAGAATATCCTGGCCATGAAGGTAGATATGGTGGTGATGCGTCATCCACACCCCGGGGCTCCGGTCTATCTCTCCAAGCATATTGATGCCCAGATTATCAATGCCGGAGATGGTACGCATGAGCATCCTACTCAGGCCCTGCTGGACTGCTTCTCTCTCCAACAGGCATTTGGAGAATTTAAGGGACTGAAGGTAGCCATCGTAGGAGATATCCTCCACTCCAGAGTGGCGCTCTCAAATATATTCGCCCTAAAGAAACTGGGAGCTGAGGTAGAGGTCTGTGGTCCGCCTACCTTAATTCCCAAACATATGGACAGCTTAGGGGTAAGAGTGTCATATGACCTAAGAAAAACCCTGGAATGGTGCGATACTGCCAATATGCTACGTATACAACTGGAGAGACAAAATATCCGTTACTTCCCAAGCATACGGGAGTATTCCATGATGTATGGACTAAACCGGGAGATGATGGATTCTCTTAATAAAAAACTGGTGGTCCTGCATCCAGGCCCCATTAATAGGGGCGTGGAAATCACCAGTGAAGTGGCTGATTCAGATCAGGCCATCATTCTAAAACAGGTAGAAAACGGAGTGGCTGTGAGAATGGCCATATTATATTTGCTGGCAGGGATTAAACCTGCCGCCTAGAACCAACGAAAGGGAGCGATCAGGGTACTTTAACATATGTGGAAACCTAGAAAATTAGATGTACTGATTCTCAAAGCTTATGCAGGGCCTTTCCTGATGAGTTTTGCGATTATTCTGTTCATCCTGGTCATGCAATTTATGTCTCTCTATATGAATGAGATCTTTGGGAAAGGTCTGGGAGGGGGAGTGATACTTCAGCTATTTATCTTTGCAGCAGGAAGACTGGCCATCACAGCTATGCCTGTGGCCATACTTGCAGGAGCCCTCATGACCTACGGAAGCATGGGAGAACATTATGAGCTGGCTGCTATCAAATCTGGAGGGATCAGCATCTTCAAGACCATGAGACCCCTGATATTGTTGGCCCTTATGTTGACAGGTATATCTCTCTGGTTTTCCTTTGACCTGATTCCCCGGGCCAACTTGAAATTCTTTAGCCTTTTATATGATGTTCAGAGAAAGAAGCCGGACGTAGCCATAAAACCGGGATACTTTTATTCAGACATAGATGGCTATATCATCCGTGTATCTGACAAAAACCTGGATAACGGCAGGCTGTATGATGTCATGATTTATGATCATACGGAGAATAGAGGCAATGTAAATATCATGATGGCTGACTCAGCCACCACCTCCATGGAGGGCGGCGGACAAATCATGAAGATGGTACTCTATTCCGGCTCCAGACATGAAGACTATAGACCAGAGTCAGGAAAGCCTGATACCTACAGGCATGGGAGAACCTACTTTGATTCCCTCTACTACAAATTTAATCTGAGTGGCTTTGACCTGGATAGAACAGACGAGAATCAATTTAAGCACCAAATAACCCTGGTTAAGGATGACCTGAAACGGGCTATAGACAGCCTCACTAACCTAAATGAGGAGAACCTGAATAAGCATATAGTTCAGGTGGGGAGGTATACTAAGGTGGATACCTTGTTTTTAAGACCTGGAATCTACCAGAGAGGGACCAAAAAAAGTGCAGATACCGCTGAAAGCGATACCCTACCCGAAGAAAATGCTGATCTGCTTAAACTGGAAAAGATGGGAGAGAAGGTGGATAAAAAACCGGTGAATGTAGAAGATCTGGAGAAAGGAAAACCCATCATTGGTCAAGGGCAGTTTGACAAGGCAAACTATGTCTATGATACCCTGGCTGTAGATACCATCCATCTGTCGGAAGGAGGGATACTGGCATCTAGTATTGAAGGCAATGAGAGTGATGCCTTAGAATTGCTGAATAAAGCCCTCGTAAATGTTAGGTCCGTGCAGAGTTATTTGGAATTCCTGATGCGGAAAAAGGATGATGAAGGGACCATTTATCGCAAGTATCTGTATGAATACTATTCCCGACATGCCATTCCGCTAAACTGTTTACTCTTCATGATGATAGGGTCCTCACTGGGAGCTATCATCAGAAAGGGTGGTTTGGGCGTTCCTTCCTTGATTTCTATCATATTTTTCCTGGCCTTCTACGTGATGATCACACAAGGGAAGAAACTCTCCCGGGCTGATGTACTGGACCCCTTGATTGGGGCTTTTCTCCCGGTAATCGTGTTTGCTCCTATAGCCATTTATGTGACCTATCAGGCTACCAATGATTCCCGTTTGTTAGACGAAGGAACATGGGCTTACCTAAGGGATAGGATCGGAATTTTCTTTTCTAGAATCAGACAAAGGCTCACGAAGAAAGCCTAAGCCTCATAAACTTCATAAATTGAATAGGCTACATCAGCTCATATCAGTTACCTTCCTGAGGTACTTCATTATGATCACCATTATCATGGTGGTATTGCTGGTGATGGATGCCTTTGCCATGCATTTCTCTGGCTTGATGGAGTCAGGAATGGATTCGGCTGACTTGAGAAAACTGCTGGTGCTGGGTATGGCTAAGGTCTTTCCTGTGGTCGTGCCCCTGTCCATATTAGCATCCGCTCTTCTGACAACTTCCGCTTTTTCAGAAAGCCATGAGCTATTTGCGGTGGAGGGCGTAGGGATTTCTCTTCAAAAGTTTAGTATTCCCCTGGTATGGTTTTCCTTCTTTGCGGTAGCCCTTTCTCTCTATGGAACTTTTTACTGGGTGCCTAAGCAAAATCTTAAGCTGAATGTGCTCATGTATGAGCTCATGTATAATCAGCCGGAAGTAAACATTAGGCCTGGATATTTCTGGAATGATGTAGAAGGAATCAGTATGAGGGTAGGAAGACGAGAAAAGGATTCGCCCTTTCTGTATGACATTCTCCTGTATCAATACAATCCTGATCGAGACGCCAACTCAGTGATCATTGCTGATTCTGCCAGAATGTACCTAAGTCCCAGTAAGAAGAACCTTACCTTCGAGTTTTACCATGGGAATAGACAGGAAGAGTATGCTGAGGCAAATGAGGGGCTTAAGCATTACCCTTATGGGAGAATTTATTTTGATACCCTTCTGTATAGATATCCTGTGTCTTATCTGAGTCCAGAGGAGGTTACACGTAAGCTGGTAGACCATAATAGCATGCAAAGACCTGATTTGGAACGAAAATTGAACCATTTGGCTCAGGAAAAGAAAGGAAACCAGCAGGAAGAATTAGAAGAAGAAATGCTCAGGCAACACAGAAGATATAAATATGCATTTGCCGAGATGCACACTCTACCATTATTGAATGTGGTATTTATGCTACTTGGAATTGGACTAGGAAGTATGACCCGTTCCAGGTCACGTGGAGTAGCTGTCCCGGCATTAATTGCGGTGGCACTCTTTGCGATCTTCTACATCCTAAAAGTACAGGGTGGAAGGTTAGGCTATAAGGGTGTGATAGACCCTTGGTGGGCTGCCGCTCTCCCCATTTTGGTATTTCTCCCCCTTAGTGTATGGATTTTCTTCCGTAATAGGCGGTAAGGAAGAAATTTCTCTTTCCTCATTATCAGTAGACCAATATTTTTTTCAAATTTGCGCACCATGATAAGCAAACTTTATTCTGACATACAAACTGCCGCTGCTAAAGGAGTCAAAGAGCAGTATGG
>JBCBKZ010000438.1:0-5029 GCA_038520955.1 Bacteroidota bacterium
CTTCAGCCATAAGTTTTCCCTTACTAATCAGCTTTCAAGTGAAAGCCAGTATTCTCCTTTACGTACGTTTTCACAAAGGCATTCATGATATCAAATGTTTGGAGAATGTCCTCTTTAGTTGTATCCGGATGAATGGGACACATTCTTAAGGCAATATGGCCCTTCAATTTAGTGGTGGTAATCATGGCGAATCCATCTTCAAGCAGGTGTTGAGAAAGGGCAGAATTAAGCTCGTCCAGATCCATATCTGTAAGATTGGGGTTAGCCCTGAATGAAATGATGCCGATGGAAGCTTTAGATATCAGTTCCCAGTGATCATACTCTGCTATCAACGCTTCTATGTATTCGGCATGTTCAATACCCTGGCTAACATATTCTCCAATCTTATCTAGTCCTTCAATTCGGAAATATGTATATAGCTTGAGCGCACGGAAAGATCTGGTTAGTTGAGGACCGTAGTTATAGTAGTTGATCTCCTTTTCATCCAGAATGGTAGTATCCAAGTATTCTGCTTGTACAGAGAAGCTTTTTCTCAGAGTATTTCTATCCTTAACTATGAGGCATCCCGTTTCAAAGGGTTGGAACCACCACTTGTGTGGGTCCAGGGTAATGGAATCTGCCATATGAATGCCTGCCACGGCAGATTTGTGTTCATTCGAAAGAATGGTGGCCCCTCCATAAGCGGCATCTATGTGTAGCCAGGTATCAAACTCCTCGGCTATTTCGGCTAGTTTTTCTAACTCATCTATGGCGCCGGTATTGGTGGTACCTGCATTCCCAATGATGCAAAAGGGCGTCAACCCCTGCTGGATATCAGCTTTCAATAATGAGGTTAGTTCTTTCAGGTCAAGCTTGAAGTCCTCGGTTTGACCTACTTTACGCATATTGTGAGGCTGGAATCCCAGAATCCTGAGTGCTTTGGAGACGGAAGAATGGGTTTGCTCAGAGTAATACACAGTTCCCTTTGAGAAATCACCTGATAGCTTATGGTCTCGCGCTGTAACCAGGGCAGTCATGTTGGCCATGGAACCTCCACTAAGAAATATGCCTCCGCTCTGTTCTGGATAACCAAAGAGCTGGGTAAGCCATTCAATGGTCCTCTTTTCAATCATACCTGCAATGGAGCCAGACATCCAGTGTCCGGAAAACACATTAAAACCTGCTGCCATGGTTTCTGCCAGCACACTGTAGTAGTTACTAGGGCCTGGTATAAAGGAAAAAAATCTGGGGTGATCTGTGTGGTTAATATTCTCGTCGATCAGCCTATGTAGTTCATAGAATACCTTTGCTGCCTCTTCCCCTTTGGTGGGTATTGTTGAATCTATCTGAGCATTAAGTTCATCATAAGTTCCCATCTTAAAGGTCTTCTTCGACTTAATGCGCGTTTTATGGTCGACTATAAAGTCTATGACCTTATAGCCCAGCTCTCTCATTTCCTGATCTGTCATGGAGTAGTAGGATTTCTTTCTCGCAATACTCAAAATTTTGCTCAGGGAAACAAGTATGAGGAAATCTATTTTGCCAAATGAATGCCTTAAGGGAATGATACTTACCTAAATAGACTCTGAAAAGATTGTTCTTCCAGGATCTGAGATAAGGTAGATTGAAGCTGTTTGCCCATCTTATTGAAGACAAAATTCCCCATAGAAATTCTACTAACCCCCAGCTTTTGGAGAGTGGAAAAATCTGGCAGATTAGGCATGCACATGACATTCAAGGGAAGCTGGATTTCTGCTAATACCTCTGAGATGTCTTCTTCCCTTTCAATACAAGGGACAAATATTCCGTCAGCTCCTGCATCTTGGTAAAGTTTGGCTCTTTTGATGGTTTCTTTAACCGGATCAGGGACACTTAGTAAGAAAGTATCCGTACGTACATTCAGGAATATGTGTGAGTGAGAATGAGCTAAACCGGATGACACCTTTTCAAGTGTTCTACTAAAAGCCTCGACATCCACTAAACTTCGTGTTTTATTTACCAAGCTATCTTCAATATTGATACCCTGAACGCCTAAGTCGGAAAGGGCTTTGATGTTGGAGATAATTTCATCAGGATTTCTGCTATAGCCAGCTTCCAGATCTACGGTTAGGGGGAGATCCACGGATTTTGTGATTCTCTCTACTAAGTAGGCCACTTCTCGGAAGCTAATCTCTTCTCCATCCTGATACCCTAGCATGCTAGCTATGGCCCCACTTGAAGTACCTATGGGATCAAATCCCAGATTTTGGGCAATCTTCGCAGATTGAACATCCCATACATTGCAGATTAGCAGGGGGGCATTCTCCTGGTGTAATTGTTGGAAATCCATATGATGTTTTTCCTCCAAAACTATCCGCACGGACCTCTTCAAACAACCGATTTCTTATCAGGCATTTTGGGAGGTTGGACCCGCAGTAGACTACATCGAGAGATCCTCCCCAAATCCCTCCAAATACATCCCTCCATTCTTCATAGCATCTTCTAAGTCCTTTGCCATAGCCATGATGTGATATACTTCCGAAATCCCGACTTGCTGGTACTGATCGTGAGTGAGTGTATTGTTTCCAGCCATGACAATGAGGCGTTTGTCGTATTTCTGGCAAAGGGTAGCTATCTGGCCTACCACTTTTCCTTGAATGGATTGGGTGTCTAATTGGCCTTCTCCTGTGATGATGAGGTCGGCTTGCTGGATGTGGGTTTCCAGGTCGGCAAGCTGGGAGAGGGTAGGGAAGCCTTCCTGTAAGTGTGCCCCCATGAGGGCATGTAGTCCGCCCGAAATACCGCCAGCAGCTCCGGCTCCTGGTATTTGGGAGATGTCCACCCCAAACTGCTTGTGGAGGATTTGGCTGAAATGAATCATGCCCATTTCCAGGCTGAGGAGATCGTCTTCCTTGGCCCCTTTTTGTCGGGCGTAGGTGTATACGGCCCCTTCAGCACCGGTGAAGGGATTGCTGACATCTGTGAGTATGTTTAGCTCGAAATCGGGTAGGGGAGTAGGAGACAAAATCTCATGTATCTTGGCTAGATTTTGACCGGAAGGAGGAAGTTCTCTTCCTTCCGTATCCAGGAACTGGAAGCCTAATGCATGGGCTATGCCTATGCCTGCATCATTGGTGGCAGAACCCCCTATGAAAAGGATGATCTTTTTGATTCCCTGATTGAGGGCGTATTTCATGAGAAGGCCCGTACCTATGGTATGCGTATGTAAAGGATTTCTGGAAGCTTCATTAATGAGGACCAGACCGGATGCCTGCGCCATTTCTATATAGGCCGTATCTCCAGAGATCAGGTAATGTGCCTGTATAGGTCTGCCTACGGCATCTATGGTATCTACCCAGATTTCTTCCGAAGGAATGATGGAAGCTATGACGGAAAGTGAGCCATCTCCTCCATCTGCTATGGGAACAGTATGGATGTTGGCTTCGGGATGGGCTTGCTGAATTCCTTTGGCTATGGCAGCATTAACTTCGAAGGTGGTGAGGGAACCTTTGAATTTGTCACAAGCGATGAGGACGCGCATGGGAGAAGGGTTAGAGGGTATAGATTAACAAATTTAGTTATGTCGGAATAACCTTATGGTATTTACATCCTCATAGCTCGGGGTTTATTAGGTTTGACTATTTGAGTATCTCCTGTTTCCCACCATTAAAATGGTGGGCTCAAAATCAAAAAATGGACCGGCTGCTTCAGCTGCCGTAGGCTTCAAAGGGCGGATAAATCCACCCCTACATTGGGTCGCTTTTTTTATCAACAAATCCCGAGCTATGGGGATGTTTTTTAAATACTTTATCACAAGATGAAAAAAAATCTTTGCGGCTTGGCGTGAAAATTTCTACATGATCCCGGCCAGCCCATAAGTACATACTTAAGGCTGCCGGGTTCACAGTTGCAATTATTACTCCTATGTGCTATGAATCAAATCCAGAACTGAGGAGGCGGTCCAAGAGAAGGAATCTCCTCCATATCCTTTGCTTAGCTTTTTTGCCAGAGATTTCTCAGGTTCAAAGTACTCATGAAAGCCAAGGTCACGTACCAGCTCTAATAAATCTGACTTCATAATTTCAGCAAGTTCCTCATAGCCATATTCTTTCAGCCCCATATGGAGCATCCAGTTCATTTGTGGCCATACAGGTCCACGCCAGTATCTTTTAGAATCGAAGAGTGGACTATCCACATCAAAACTGGGACATAGATAATATCCCCTGTCATGCAGGTCCTGAAGGTATTTCGCTAACAGATCTGCTTTCTGCTTGTCAGGAATACCCGCATAGATAGGGCTGATGCCGCCTATCTCCTTAAAAGCAATTTGCTTTCCACCCCTCATGTCATAGCAGGCATACATGCCCAGCTCATCTGACCAAAGCTTATCATTATAGCTTTTGATGCTTTGCTGCTGCCACTCTTCCAGTTCTCCTTTGTCCATACCTAGCTTATCTGCCAGGTTAATGAGACTTTGGTTAGACTTGATGAGGATGGCATTCATCATAGAGTCCTGGATGAGGACTGGGCTTTCCTTAGCTATGGCTTTTCCATCATACTGGTTTTCCTTCCCAAACTGTATGAGGTAGACATACCTGTCGTACTGATCATCTGTAGGTCTTTCTGATGAATCTGCCAGGCTGGTGTCCTTTCTTTTGTAAGTGGGAAGTTTAGAACGATCAATTTGGATACGGTCCAAAGATTCGTCCCAGAGAGGAGAATTATCTCTTCCGGACTCCCATGGGTGATAAATAAAGAACAAGCCTTCCTGATTAGGATCTCTATAAGTGTAAAGGAACCTATGGAAGTGGACTATTTTGGGGAATATGTCTTTAGCAAAGGCCAATAATTCTTCATTGTCAGGAAATTTCTCAAGTAAATTCTCCAAAATAAATCCGTGCACAGGTGGCTGGGTGATTCCAGATGATTTAGGCTTTTGAGGTGCCCCCTGATTCACGTTTGAGTTCCAGAAATCATAATTGGGGAAGTAGGTAGTTTCATTCTCCGAGTGAAAAAGAATGTGTGGGACCATCCCATTTTCCCATTGACCTTTGAAGAGGGTATCCAATTC
>JBCBKZ010000439.1:0-5021 GCA_038520955.1 Bacteroidota bacterium
CTGGTAGCTTTTCTTCCAATGGATTCAGTAGGGCAGGATGCCATCAACTGGGTAAGTATAGAGGAAGCTGAGAAAAAAGCAGCTGAAGATGGGAAGAAAAGCTACCAGTAACATTGCAAGCAAAGGTCCAATCAAATATCTTTTATTCATCATATTCTATTTTATCTCCCCAAGATACATTCTCACCTACTATACAACTATCTAGTACGCGACACTAAGAAAGACGTTGTATTTTGGCTCCTATGGCATTTAGCCTGTGCTCTATGTTCTGGTATCCTCTGTCTATCTGCTCAATATTGTAGATTTTAGAGGTTCCTTCTGCTGACATAGCCGCAATCAGGAGCGAGACACCTGCTCTAATATCAGGACTAGTCATGGAAATTCCGCGTAAAGCTTGCTTCCTTTCCAACCCGATCACTGTGGCTCTATGAGGATCACATAAAATGATCTTAGCCCCCATATCTATCAGCTTGTCTACAAAGAATAAACGACTCTCAAACATCTTTTGGTGTATGAGAACGGATCCCTTACACTGAGTAGCCAGTACCAGGACTATGCTTAGCAAATCCGGTGTAAAGCCAGGCCATGGATGATCAGAGATGGTCATGATGCTCCCATCTATATAGCTCTCTATCTCACAGACATCCTGTTCTTTCACAATGATATCATCCCCCTCTATGTCTAACTGAACCCCCATCCTTCTAAAGGTCTCAGGAATTATGCCAAGATGCTCTACTCCTGCACCCTGAATCCTGATTTCACTCTGGGTCATGGCGGCCATCCCTATAAAGCTGCCCACTTCTATCATGTCAGCCAGCATTCTATGCTCAGCACCACCTAGTTTTTCTACTCCATGAATAGTCAGTCTGTTACTTCCCAGTCCTTCGATATTAGCCCCCATGGAAACCATGAGTCTACATAGCTGTTGTAGGTAAGGCTCACATGCAGCATGGTAAATGGTGGTAGTTCCTTCTGCTAATACCGCCGCCATCACCAGATTAGCCGTACCCGTAACGGAGGCTTCATCCAGCAACATATAGGTCCCCTTCAGGCGACCATTAGATTCTACCTTGTAGATGCCTGCTTCGGCCTCATAGGTAAAATCAGCTCCAAGTTGTTGAAATCCCCAGAAATGCGTATCCAACCTTCTTCTCCCGATTTTATCTCCACCCGGGCGAGAAATAATGGCTTTCCCAAAACGGGCTAGCATAGGCCCTACCAGCATAATAGACCCTCTTAGTCTACTTGCCTTTTGGCGGAAGTCAGGATTATTCACAAAATCCAGATCTATGTCATCAGCCTGGAAGGTGTAGGTATCTGATGCTTTCTTGGCAACCTTAACCCCCAAACTTCTCAGGATGTCTATGAGGCGGTTAACATCCACTATATCAGGGATGTTACTTATGGTTACTTCTTGATCAGTTAAGAGAGTGGCGCAAAGAATTTGAAGGGCTTCGTTTTTAGCTCCCTGAGGAACTATGGTACCGTGGAGTTTATGCCCTCCCTCCACTTCAAAATATTCCATAAAATATTGGTGTTCCTGTTTGAAATCGGAACAAAAAAAGTCGGAATGAAATAGAAATCAAATTAAATCTCCCGAATATTTCTAATGAGAGAAAAGGGTTCTTTGTCTGAAAGGTAAGATCTACAGGCACTTGCTCAGAAAAGTATTTCTACTTTCTTCTTCCGCCCTTTCTGTAGTTATTTTTCCCTTTATTATTTCTGCCTCTATTCTTGTTACTGTGACCGTTATTTCTATGATTACGGTGAGTATAGGTAGGCTTATGGATCACGAGTTCTTCTCCTACCACTTTGAGTTTCCCTTTAGAAATTTCGTTCATGTGCTCAGCAATGGTCTCCTCAGGAGTGGACTCTTTGTCCATATTCCTTAGGATCTGCTTCATAGTATTCGCAATGAGGTTTATGTAGGCTACTCTTTCAGGCCCTTCCTCCATAGCTATTGCACGTTGTATCATTAACTCCACGTTCCAGCCATACTGCTTAAAGCGCGGTCTACATTTATGATAAGGGAGTTTTTCATCAGGCTTACGTCTAATGTCTTCTGGAGCAGGTTTAGGGAAAGGAGAATCTACCTCCAGCTGAAAGTCAGAAATAGCGTGAAGATGATCCCAAAGCTTCTGCTTGTAATCAGGCATGTCTTTGAACTGGGGGTTCAGATGGCTCATGATCCTGATGATCTCTTTCACAGCACGTGTTCTCTGCTCTTTATCCTCGATGGTTTTGGCATAATCTGCCATCATCTGAATATTTCTTCCATACTCCTTAAGCCTAAGGCGGTCTGTTGAGATTCTGTATTTAATGCTCATGGATGAGTTATCAATAGTCTTGTAAGGCTTAGGAAACCTTTTCTGAATGGTGTTAAGAAACTGATTAAATATCTACTTAGCTGAAGACCCAAACTTAGATGTTTTCACCAGAAGGGGTGGTCATATCTGACTTGAAGTCATTGGGCGAAATGTAGCTTTCGGATATGATAGGTGCAATAAGGGGAAAAAAGTACTGATAATCAAGATAAACCTGAAACACACATATCTGGGATAAAAACCTTTAGTGGATCAAATTATCTGCAGTTTGGCAAACTTTAATAAAAGTACTCTTTGGCCTTTTTGCTGAAAAAAAACGGTGGCTTTTTTATTAGGCCCATCACCCTCTACCGCCATTACTTTGCCCTGACCAAATTTCTGATGAAGGACTTCAAGTCCGGGGTGAATTTCTCCCGGGTCTGCAGCTTTAAAGTCCGGATTATTAGGAACTGAAGAACCTCTTCTAGTAGCTGTTCTTCTTTGTACAACAGAACGTCTCCCAGTAGAAAAAGTTTTATCCGAGGCTGTCTTACGTGCAGCAAATGAGCTGGTACGCTGAATGTATTGCTCATCCAGTTCATCCAGAAATCTGCTGGCCTCATTATATTGAATGTTACCAAAGCGAAATCTGGACTTGGCATGAGTAAGTGTTAATATTTTCTCTGCTCGGGTGATGGCTACATAAAAGAGTCTTCTTTCCTCTTCCAGGTCCATTCTGGTTTCTATAGACATGGAGGAAGGGAAAAGATTTTCTTCCATCCCTACCAGGAATACAGATTTAAATTCCAGTCCTTTGGCAGAGTGGATGGTCATGAGGGTTACCCTGTCATCATCATCCGTACTCTTATCCTGATCTGTAAACAGAGATATATCTGCCAGGAAGCTCTCCAGACTATGATCATCCAGGTCAGGATTTTGGGAGAATTCCTGAGCGGCATTAATAAGTTCCTGCACATTCTCAAATCTCCCCAGACCTTCAAGTGTATTCTCTGTATGTAATGTCTTCAGAATGCCCGACTGCTTGACTATATAGTTTGCCATCTCAAAAGCATTCTTCTGCTTGGTAAGCACCTGAAAGCTTTCAATCATGGTACAGAAATCCTGAATGGCATTCACCGCCTTCCCTCTTACTCCGGCCTCCTTCACATTCTTCATAGCCTCCCAAAGGCTAATCCTTTCCTGATCTGCAAATACAATCAGACGCTCCAGGGAGGTTTTCCCTACGCCACGTGTGGGATAATTGATCACCCTAACCAGTGCCTGCTCATCACGTAAATTGATGGCCAGCCTGAGATAGGCAACTGTATCCTTTATTTCTTTTCTTTGGTAGAATGAAAGTCCACCATAAATCTGGTATTTTATACCTGCACGTCTCAGGGCATCCTCTATGGCTCGGGATTGGGCATTGGTCCTGTAAAGCACTGCAAAGTCCTTATTGAAGAAAGCCTGCATCTGCTTCTGCTCACGTATCATCTCACACACCTTCAGGGCTTCCTGCTGCTCACTGCTGGTTTCTATCACCTTAATGAGTGAGCCTGCTTCATTCTCGGTATAGATCTTTTTAGGAATCTGCCCTTGATTTCTGGCTATGATGGAGTTGGCTGTCAGGACTATATTTTTAGTGGAGCGGTAGTTCCTTTCCAGCTTAATGATTTTGGTTTCAGGGTAGTCCTTCTGGAAGTTGAGGATATTAGAAATATCTGCGCCCCTAAAGCCATAAATACTTTGGGCATCATCTCCTACCACACATACATTTTCATGTACGGCTGCCAGCATTTTGGTCAGTAAGTACTGGGCATGGTTGGTATCCTGGTATTCATCTACCATGAGATACTGGAATCTGTGCTGGTATTTATGAAGTAGGTCTGGCTGGGTTTTAAAGAGTTTGATGGGCTTAATGAGTAAGTCATCAAAGTCCATGGCATTAGCACGGAAACATCTCTCTTCATAAATCCCATACAACTCAGCTACTTTGGCGTTGAAATCATCTATCGCCATTTCCTTGAGTTCCCGTGGACCTATCAGTCTGTTTTTGGCAGAACTGATGGTATTGCTAACCACTCTGGGCTTGTAGACCTTATCGTCTAGTTTTCTTTCCTTGAGAATAGCCTTAATCAGCCCTTGAGAATCATTGCTATCGTAAATGGTGTAACTACTGGTGTAGCCCAGTTTCTCTGCTTCTACCCTGAGAATTCTGGAAAAGATGGAGTGAAAGGTCCCCATCTGTATACTTTTCGCGTCAGCGCCCACCAGCTTGAAGATACGATTCTTCATTTCCTTGGCCGCCTTATTGGTAAAGGTGAGGGATAGGAGTTCCTGGGGATCTGCCAGTCCCTGAGAAATGATAAAGGCTAACCTGTAAGTAAGTACTCTGGTTTTCCCACTTCCTGCACCTGCTATCACCATGACAGGCCCATCTACTGCGAGTGCAGCTTCTCGTTGTGCTTCGTTCAGTTCATTCAAAAATTCCACCATATAAAGGTAGGGAAATCGTTAGACTTTTGTGTATCTCAAATGTATCCCATTTGGAATCATTTACTCTTCCGGCATTGATGAAGGGGATGAAGTCCTCCATCTACAATTTTGACTGGTACGCATATATGTACGTGAGAAAAGCTATATTTGAAAGAATTCAACATCCTAGTGATACCTCAGTATGAAATGGATTAGTGCTATTTGGGTTTTCAGTCTTATTGT
>JBCBKZ010000043.1:0-15192 GCA_038520955.1 Bacteroidota bacterium
TCTAGCTGAGCAGCCGAAATATTCTCTATCAGAGAGAACGCTAAGTTGAGGGCCCCCTGTGTAGGATTAGGAAAAATGTTATAAGATGATACTTGCTCAAAAGTATTTTTTATAGAGGTAGCTACATCAGCAAATGTTCTTCTTACAGCAGCTACTCCTGTACTAGATCCTTCGAATCCGATAAACTGTACCTTCCAGACGCTATCTGAAGCAGTTTTTACAAAATAAACTCTGTCAGCAGGGAGCGACCAAGAGAAAGTGGCTAGGCTGAATTCTTTCCAATCATGGCCTATGATGTAGAGGTTAGAATCAGAAAGAGCGGAAGAATAGTCAGCAAAGCTTACAGTAGCTGGGTCTATGCTATCTACCTGAGCTACTTCTATACCTGTATTAGTAAGCACACCTGTCACCATGTAGTCAAGAATATTTCCTGTACCAGTTCCATCATCTAGTGGGGTCCAGTATCTGGTGAATAACATGTCCCAGCTATCAGGCTCCAGGTCCATGACGCTATCTTGTTCTACTGAAAGATAAGCTAGTGTCTTCCCAACGTAATCTGCCTTATCTATGTCGTGAGTAACTTCATTGCTATTATCAAGATCCGAATATCTTACTGTGTAAACACCACTAATAAGTGATACAATCTGTAGCTTCTTGAATTCACCATTTCTCAGCTTAATGAAGAAAACGGTAGAGGAGTTTACGGTATTTGTTGCAGGGTTATAGGATCCCCATCCCAAGTCAAAAGGATTTTGCTCATCCAGGATAGAATTAAAAGCCCCTTCAGCCCAGGTAATTTCTTTATTATAAACACGGTCAATGATGTCAGTGGTATCTGCACTTTCGAAATCAGCAGCAGCGCTGTAGTACACTTCTACTTCTGGAGTAGGATTCGCTTGGGACGAATTAACGGCTTCATTCACAAACACACTAGCATCTCTGTTAGCTACAGAGAAAGCGATATCCCAGCTAGTAAGAGGGATAGCGGTAGTTTCTCCAGTAGATAGAGAATAATATACTTGGTTTCCATACCCAGGTCCCAGGGTGACAAGCTGGTCGGTTTGTCCTAGGGCCAGAACTGGAACAACAAATAAGATGTGTAGTAAAGATTTCCTCATATCGGGTTGCTTTATTTAGACTAAATATAAATTAGTGTAACGAATGTAAGGTCAATCATTTTTCCAGCCAAGCATTTTGCATATATATTCTTGAATGTGAATAGAAAATACCTAAGCCTATTAGGAGGAGGATACCTATCGTACCTAATCTTGGGTAGGTGAATACCTAATTTCCATGAGCATTTTGAGGGTAGTATATATTTTCGAAAGGATAGTTAGTTCATTTTATGCAATCCTACTTATTGAATATTGGGTAATATTGGGCAGTCGAATCAGAAAAGAAATATCTGTTGCATGAAACTGATCAAACAACTAAGGACCTTCGGCATACTGGAGGGCATCTCCTACCTGCTTCTTCTAGGCATAGCTATGCCCCTCAAATACTTTGCTGATATGCCTATGGCAGTTAGGTATGTAGGCTGGGCACATGGACTGCTGTTTATGTTGTATTTGGGCTTGGCGGCCATTGTCATCCTAAAGTTCAAATGGCCCATTCTAAGATTTGGAGGTGCTTTTCTAGCGGCGCTTCTTCCCTTTGGTCCCTTTGTATGGGATAATAAATACCTCAAAAGATATGAGGCAGAAATGGAGGAATCATCTTAACATTATTTAGAGAAGATGAAGTGGTTAGCAATTACTTGTCTGACTGTTGGACTAGGCATTTTCTTATCTTATCCTCAACAAGAAAAGAATAATGTTGATCCTATATTCTCTACATACTTAGAGAGCTTTATTCTGGAAGGGAGAAAGTATGGAACTGATCTTCAAAAGAAAGCTTCTAGCCTTCGCATAAACTTTGGGGAACTAGGAGAAAACAAGGCGGGTTCTTGCAAGAAGCAGGCAGGTTATTCTCAGGTTACTATTAATAAGGCTATCTGGGATAAAATGGATAGCCTGCAAAAGCAGGTTCTTATTTTTCATGAACTAGGCCATTGTTTGTTGGGTAGAAAGCATAGGAATGATCTTCTACCTAGAGGAGAATGTGCAAGCCTCCTAGTAGAAAGTCAGAATCAGACTTCTTGTTTTTGTAACTATTATTCTAAAGAATGGAAAGAGTACTATTTAAGGGAATTATTTACAAGGAAAGCTGATTTGCCACAGTGGTATTGGAAAGATACATCCTTTCATATTCCAGGAGTTAGATCTGAAATAGCATTAGATACTACTAGAAGCAGAAGCCTTTCCCTATTTGAACCTTATACTATCCTGACCGAAAATCATCAACTCAACTTTTACATTCCTGAACTTCAAGGAAAAGTTAAGGTCCTGATGCACTGGCAAAGTCTAAGAATCACTCTAGATCCTAAACAGCATACATTAGCAATAGATACTCATACGAAGTATCCGACTTTCAGAAAGAAGATCCCGAGGCTCGTCTATTTCCATTTACCTAAAGTCTTACCAGAAATCATTTCCATACGAACCTACCAGGGGTTTTATGATGTTTTTTTTGATGGGGAGCATGTTTACAAAACGAAAGCAGACTTTCCGGAGGAAAAAAATCAAAAGGCGTTGTTGTTTACCATGTCCACTTGGTCAAAGCACCCTCCTGAGTTTAGGGTTGAACTGAGTAATTTAACAGAATGAGCTAATTAGCTTATATGCGAAAGCTAGACATTCTCTTCCATGATGAACATTTGGTGGCCATCCATAAGCCAGCCGGCTTATTGGTACACCAGACTAATCTGGATAAGGAGGAGAATCTGGATGCCATGAGAATGCTACGGGATCAAGTGGGGCAGTGGGTGTACCCCATTCATCGGCTGGACAAACCTACCTCTGGCGTCCTACTTTTTGCACTAAGTCCTGAAATGGCGGCCAGTATGGTGGATCAGTTTACCCGTAGGCAGGTGGAGAAGGAATACCTGGCGGTAGTTCGTGGATATACACAGGAGGAGGAAACTATAGATTATCCGCTTTCTCCCATGTGGGACAAAAGAACAGGCAAACGGAAAAAAGAAGCTAAGCCAGCCCAGGAAGCGATCACTTATTACCGGAGAATTGCCACCACAGAACTTCCGCATCCTGTAGGGAGGTATGAAACGGCCCGATATTCCCTGTTAAGGATTCAGCCTAAGACTGGAAGGAGCCGACAAATACGTAGGCATATGAAGCACATCTTCCATCCTGTCCTGGGAGATAAGAAACATGGAGACCACAGACAGAATGCCTTTCTCCACTCTTTTACGGGACATCATAGGCTACTTCTACATGCACATAAGCTGGAATTTCTCCATCCAGTTAAGGAAATTTCCATTAAGCTTGAGGCCGGCCTTTCTCCAGAATTCGAAGAAATTCTGACTACTCTTCAGCTAAATCAGATCAAATAGGAGTAGAAAATCGTATTGTTTGACTCCCTACGGGGTCAATTTAATTTTCTGTGGAACTAATAGTAGTTCAATCTTCTCGAGATTGTTAGAACCTTGAAGAGGTTCCATTATTCTAGCACACATATAGCGAACAGTAACTGATCCAGAATGGATCACACTTACGGTTGATAGATTTTTTTAATCTAATTCATTTATCCCATAACCAAAAGAAGGATCCACAATGGACCCTTCTTCGTAGCTATGAAAAAGTTTTTGATGCTTACCTATTTGATTAGTTCTTCTTTACGTAGATGTCGCCGTGATGCGTTTGTAGGCTCATGGCATTTCCCCCTCCATTGATGGTACCGGTAATCATTTCATCTACAGATACCTTGTATACGCCGTCCTCATCCTTTTCTCTGTTGATGCTCTGCTTTTTTAGCTCTACGTCAAAGCCTGAAAAGATGTCTCCTTTGTCTGTCCTAAGCTTGAGGTCTGCTTTAGCAGAAGATGGCAGCATGAGTTCTACATCTCCATGGTAGGTAGTAAAGGCCATAGGGATATCACTCGCCACCTCGTTAAAGGCTACTTTGATATCTCCATGCCAGCTATTTGCTACCAGAGAGCCAGAGATATCACTAGCGGACACGCCCCCGTGATGAGCGTCTATGACTATCTCACCGTTGATATTCTCTAGTGCTACTGTCCCTATGTGGTGAGTCCCTATTTTCAGATCGAAGTCCTTTGGTACTTCAATGACCAAGGCTACCGGATTAGAAGAATGGTCCACATCTATAACTACCTTATTGTCATTCTCTCTGATTTCAAGGTCTATTCCCCCTCCAGTAATCTTCTTTAAACCGTTCTTGGTTTCTTGTGGCTGAGAACTTTTTCTGCTCAGGGATTCATAGGTTACCAGTACGTCATCCCTATTTGTTCCCTTGACTGCTACAGTCCCTCTGTGTACTTCTACTCTGAGAACTCCTCTTTTTCCTGCTTCTGACAAGGGGATGTCAATGGACTTTTCCTGACTCTTTACCTGCTGTGTTACCAGGCCTACTAATACCATACAAATGATGAATGCGATATTTTTCATGATTTTAATATAATTGATTTGTTGCGGTTCTGGATAAAAACTATTCCTTAGCATAGACGTCTCCGTTATAGGTTTCAAAATGAAGTGCTACGGTTCCCTCTCGGGATATGACTGAAGCTGTACGTTGGATTTTGTAAGAAATCCCTGATCCTTCCATTCCTTTTTTCTTGGTTACCTCCTGCTGTTTGTATTCCAGCTCGGGCAGGTTGGTGAAAAACTCACCCTTCTGGGATAAAAAGGTCATCTTAGCTGCCACCCCTTTCTGGAAGCGGGTATAAATTTCTCCGTTGAAGGTCTTGAAGAAAGAGTCCTCATTAGGGTTTCTCAGGTAATTCACGCTGATATCTCCATGGAAAGTTTTGCTTCTCACTCTTCCCTGCACATCTTCCAGCCTGATATCTCCATGTTGGTTTTTGACATCCAGCTTCCCTTCCATTTTTCGGATATGGATATCCCCGTTATTCATGGTTGAGATCATGAGGTCAAGAGATTTGGGGACCTTAAGGGTGAAATCCATTTGGTAGGCGTAAGCCGGTTCCCACCCTGAATTATCCCACCAGTCGGATCCCCAGGGATTTCTTCTGACAGGTTCTCGCCAGAAATCATTATTGGTTTCTTCTTCCGGGAGAATGATGTTCAGAAATAGGGTTTCTCCTTTCTTTGAGAATGCGAAGCTGGGCTTAGGTGCTTTGTAGTCAGGTACCTCTACTTCATATTCTGAGGGGGTAAGCCTGACTTCCATAGTGAGCGTAGGGGCGTCTGATCCTACAATCTTGACAGAGCCATTAAGGTTCTCTAATCTGAGGGTCGTAGCTCCTGCAGGGTCATAGTTCTGTTGGATGCTTTCCTGCCCTTCCACTGTTGTGATAAGGCATAGGAATACCAGCACATAGATAAACTTGCGTATAGTTGTCATAATGGTAAGGGGTTTTCTGTTACATCAGTACCTGGATACTGCTTTTGATTTTTTCTTTGACTTCGTCTGTTGTCTGTTCTTCCGAAAGTAGCTTCCTGAGTTCTTCTACAGACCGTTTTTCCTGCAAGGCTACCATGACTTCTGCTATGGCCCACTGGACCAAAGGAGATTCCTGATAGGAAATGGTCTTGATCAGTCCCTCCCGAACTACTGCCTGATCAGCATAGGGATAGAGGGCTTCCAGGGCAGCTAGCCTCACATTAGGGTTATCATCCTGCTTTAGTGTTTCCAGCAAGGCGTCCGCTATCTGATCACTTACCTGAGGCATATCCCGGGTAAGTTGAACGGCTTTTAACCTTTCTCCAGTAGATTCTTTATCCAGCAAGGTGAGCAGCATCATCTCCTTGACCTGGGTCAGTTCTCCTTCCAGTCTGGTAATCTTTTCCTGCTGATTTTGGCTCTGGAAGTACCAGGAAGTAATCAGGACTCCGAAGCCTACCAGCAAGAAGGTATAGGCCAAACTTATTCTGGGGGCAGGGGTGAAAAGCTGCTGTAACTTCTCTCCTGCTTCCTTCAAAAAGTTGCTAAGGGCTGAAGGCTGAGCTTCCTTGATCATGAGGGGTCTACTTGTAACAGGGACTTCCTGCAAGGCTACCCCTAGCTGGGCATCCAACTTGGCAAGGTCAGGGAGATCTGAAAGCTGGATCAGGCCAATCTCCAGATAATCCTCCAATCTTTTTTCCTCCTGTTCCGTGAGAGCTTCCTGCTGGTAGCGGGAGAGTATGTATGCTATGTCTTCTTGCTGATTCATATCAGGCTGATTGAATAATTTCTTGATACGTTTTTTGTAAAGCCTTCAGGGCTCTGTACACTTTCACTTTCACGGCTCCTTCTGTACAGCCCAAGCTTTCGCCTATTTCTTTATAGGGCAAGCCTTTCAGCTTACTCATGATCAGGATCTCCTTCTTCTCCAGATCCAGTTTGTTGAGGGCAATTCTCAACAACGTTAACTCCTCTTCCTGTTCTATCTTCTTGTCTTTTCCGACGGTGAGTAAGGGTAACTCTTCCCAACTCTCTACCTGCACTTCCTTCCTACTTTTGGTTTTCTTGTAGTAGTCATGGCTGACATTTCTTGCTATGGAGAATAACCATGGTTTAAAGCTCCCTTCCTCTCTGTATCGGCTCTTATACTTCAGTACTCGTTCAAACACATTCTGGATCAGATCATCACAAACTTCAGGATTCCGGTAGAGGTTGTAGAAGAAGCTGAACAGTATGGGCCTGTACCGCTGATAGAGGGTACCCAGTTCCTGCATACTGCCTTCTTTTACTGCTTGCATAGCCTGTTGGTCCGTTAGTGTTTGACGCATGTGAGTGATCGTTCGGACAGGTAAACCGGGGTTTTTAATGAAGGTTACAAAGAATCTAAAATATTTTTCTTTAGCACTTACCAGCCTATGTATTCACAAAGTTGAGTAGCCCATCAATCTACAAGCTGGTAACATGCATGTATAGACGATTATCAGTCTTCAACTTGAACAGGTTGTTCTCAAGTTAGCAGAAACTCCATAAAGGGGATAGGTATGTCTATCATATCTATCCCTTTTCTTGGTACCCAGCAGAAAAAAATCCTCTTTTCTTATGATCAGGTTTATCTAAGTGTCCAAACATTTTCAGGATGTAGGATAGTTAGAAAATATGTAACTTATCGAAAGACCCTATACCTACAGCATGAATCCCTCCTTTTCATATAAGAATGTACTCCTTTGGGCAGTGCCTGGACTATTGATGATGCTTATCCTGGCCTGTAATAGTCTCCCCACCCGAGAGCTTACTGCTTCTGCAGAAAAAATTGATTTCAACTTTGAGGTAAGACCTATACTGGCAGATAAGTGTTTTGCCTGCCATGGCCCTGATGCTAATCAGCGAATGGCCGGATTGAGATTAGATACGCCTGAGGGAGCTTTCGCTTTATTGGAAGACCAGACGGATGCTTATGCCATCATTCAGGGAGATGTAGAACATTCTGTTTTGTTACAGAGAATAACTACCTCTGATAGTTCTGAACTCATGCCTCCTCCTGAATCTAATCTCAAGCTCACTTCGCAAGAAATAGACATCCTTACAGAATGGATCAGACAAGGCGCAGAGTACCAAAAACACTGGGCTTTTATTCCTCCGGAAAAAGTACCGGTGGACTTGCAGACAGTTTCCTGGGCTACAAATGAGATAGATGTCTTCATCTATGATAAAATGCAATCTGAGGGTCTCTCTCCCAATGAGGAAGCAGAGAAGGAATATTTGCTCAAGAGACTGTCATTTGATTTGACAGGTTTACCCCCCACCTTGGAAATGCAGCAAGCCTTCCTGGCTGACAATAGCCCTGAAGCATATGAAGCCGTAGTAGATCAGCTGTTAGCAGATAAACATTATGGGGAGAAAATGGCCATCCATTGGCTGGACCTGGCCCGCTATGCAGATTCTAATGGTTACCAGGATGATGGTATGCGGACCATGTGGCCCTGGAGAGATTGGGTTATACATGCCTTCAATGAGAACTATGCATTCGATAAGTTTCTCACCTGGCAATTGGCTGGAGATTTACTGCCTAATCCTGATAGGGAAATGGTGTTGGCCACTGGCTTTAACAGAAACCACAAAATTACCCAGGAAGGGGGCGTCATTCAGGAAGAGTACAGAATAGAGTATGTAACAGACCGGACGAACACTTTTGGTAAGGCATTTCTAGGACTCACCCTTGAGTGTGCCAAATGTCACGACCATAAATACGATCCCATTTCTCAGGAAGCTTATTACAGCACATTCGCCTTTTTTAATCAGGTTCCAGAGAAGGGCCTTTATGCAGATATTGGGCTCAACTCCCCTGGAGATCCGCCCAACATTAAAATCTCCAAAGAAGAAGTAGATGAGGTACTACAGTTTATCAATCACGCAGATACAGGAAAAGTTACTGTGATGGTAATGAAAGACTCAGTAGATGTGCGCCCTACCTACATTCTGGAAAGAGGGATTTATGATGCCCACGGGGAAGAGGTAAGCTTCGGAACGCCAAAGGATGTACTGGCATTTGATACAACAAAATATGTACAGAATAGATTAGGGCTTGCTCAGTGGATGTTGGATGAAGATCATCCACTTACCTCGCGGGTATTTGTGAACAGAATCTGGCAGGAGTTTTTCGGAAGAGGGCTTGTCAAAACCTCAGAGGATTTCGGAATGCAGGGAGAACTACCTTCTCATAAGGACTTACTGGATTGGCTAGCAGTAGACTTCCGGGAGAATGGGTGGGACATCAAGCGTCTTGTAAAGCAAATAGTCATGTCTTCCACTTATAGGCAGTCTTCCGTAATCAGCGATAAAAAGCAAAAGAAAGATCCCGAGAATGTCTACTTGGCGCACGCACCCAGGCTACGTTTGTCAGCAGAACTGGTACGCGACCATGTATTGGCGAGTAGCGGATTGTTGAACAGGGAGATTGGGGGTCCCAGTGTAAAACCCTATCAGCCAGACGGGATTTGGGAGTCCACTACTTCCGGGAGAGGACTATTGGCCAAATACATACAGGACCATGGCAAAGATCTATACAGAAGAGGTATGTATGTCTTTATTAAGCGTACCGCACCTCCTCCGGCTATGCTTATGTTTGATGCGCCTAACAGAGACCAGTGTGAGGTCAGGAGACTCAGCACCAATACGCCCTTACAGGCCCTGGTCATGCTGAACGACCCCTACATTCTGGAAGCATCACGTGTGCTGGGAGAAAATCTTTTGCTCTCAGGTGAACCTGTTGAAGAGCTCCTTGATAAAGCCTTCAAACTCATTGTCTGTAGGGAAATGGAGGCAGATGAAAGGACACTGTTGAATAGCTATTACCAGGAAGAGCGAGCCTATTTTGAGGCGAACGAGGAAGAAGCTGAAGCCTTCATTAAGGTAGGAGAATATAAGCATCAGGAAATAGAAGATACAGCTGCATTGGCAGCATTGATTCAGCTCATCCATACCATGTACAACATGGAAGAGAGCATCATGAAAACCTAGGTAGGTGAAAGTCTAAGCTAAAGTCAAAGTTTAAGAGTAAGAGTAAGAGTAATGAAGGATATTAAAACTTGTACAAGTCAAGTAATGACAAGTCTAAGTTGAATGTGAATGAACGCAATGAATAAATGAGGAATATGTATGTAAACTTAGTCTTCAACTTAATCTTAAACTTATGAAGTCATTCATCACTCAAAACTCAGTCATTCAAAATTAATATTCATCCCCCAATAACCATTAATCCTCTCTCAGTATGTCAAATCCCTTAATGGAGAACAGGTTTAATATCACCAGAAGACATTTTCTGGGAAAACTAAGTGTAGGTGTAGGTTCTGCAGCTCTTGGTTCATTGTTGATGCCGGACCTTTTTTCAGGCAAAGACAGTGATACAGATGGCCTGCCAGCCGGTTTAGCGCATTTTGCCCCAAAGGCCAAGCGAATCATATACCTCTTCCAAAATGGAGCCCCCTCCCAACTAGAGTCCTTTGACTATAAACCCCTCCTGAATAAGATGAGAGGGCAAGATCTACCAGCCTCTATCAGAAATGGCCAGCGACTCACGGGAATGACTGCGGGACAAGATAAGTTCCCCTTAGTGGGTTCTCATTTTAAGTTCCACCAACATGGAGAAAGCGGGATTTGGGTCAGTGAGCTATTTCCCCATATAGCCAGCATAGCGGATGAGCTATGCGTCATCAAGACCATGCATACAGAAGCCATTAATCATGACCCGGCTCTGACCTTTATGCAGACCGGAGCTCAGCAGGGTAACCGACCTTCCATGGGATCATGGCTTAGCTATGGACTGGGGAGTGAGAACAAAAACCTACCTGCTTTTTGTGTGCTATTGTCAAGGGGAAGAGGAAATGGCCAAGGGGTATACGCCAAGCTCTGGACTAATGGCTTCCTGGATAGCGTACACCAGGGCGTTCAGTTCAGCAATAGTGATGATCCAGTCCTGTACCTGAAGAACCCTGAAGGGATGGATGGACACTCCAGAAGAAGGATGCTGGATAAGTTGGCCGAACTGAATCATATGGGATTTGATGAATTTAATGATCCTGAGATCCAGACTAAGGTACAGCAATATGAGATGGCTTACCGTATGCAAACGGCTGTACCGGAGTTGACAGACCTGAAGAAAGAACCTGACCATATCGTGAGAATGTACGGAGCTTCCTGTCTGAGTCCTGGTACGTATGCAGCCAATTGCCTTTTGGCCAGGAAGCTATCTGAAGCAGGCGTCCGCTTTGTGCAGCTATATCACCAAGGATGGGATCAGCATGATAACTTGGCCCAACAAATGCCGCTACAAGCAGAAGATGTAGACAGACCTACTGCCGCCCTCATTCGAGATTTGAAACAGAGAGGCTTACTGGATGAAACCCTGGTGATTTGGGGAGGAGAGTTTGGCCGGACCAATTACTGTCAGGGAAAACTTAACGGTATGAACTACGGTAGAGACCACCACCCAAGGGCATACTCCATTTTCATGGCAGGAGGGGGTGTCAAGCCAGGAATCTCCTATGGTGAGACAGATGAGTTTGGATATAACATAGCCGAGAACCCCGTTCATGTAAATGATTTCCACGCTACTGTCCTACACCTGATGGGGCTGGATCATGAGAAACTCATCTACAAGCATCAGGGAAGAAGATACAGGCTAACGGATGTAGCTGGAGAGGTGGTAAAAGGAATACTCGCGTAACATGAAATTACTCCAAAGGATAGCGCCCAATCTGCTGTTTGGGCTTCTGGTACTGCTACTGTTTTTAGTCCTTTTTGAGGACAAGATAAGTCTGCCTGCTTTTCTACAGGTAGGGGGGAGAATGCATCCCATGATTCTCCATTTGCCCATAGGAATGATGGTGGCTTTAGGATTGAGTTGGTTGCTTAAGAGTAGCATGGAGGAGAACTCCTGGAAGCTGCTTTTTACCAGCTTATTGGCCCTCACTACGCTGTGTACACTACTTACTGCACTGGCTGGGCTATTTCTGTCGCTGGAAGGAGGCTATGAATCTGCCTCTCTTTCATGGCATAAATGGAGTGGGGTAGGGCTTAGTGTCATTCTCTATCTATGGTATGTACTCCACAACTCTAATGCTAGCTCCAAGCGGCTATCTACTGGAATGATACTCGCTTCTTTTGGTGTGATGGTATTAGCTGGACATTGGGGAGGAGAACTTACCCATGGAGAAGATTATGTACTGGCTCCCATTCAGGAAGAAGAATCTTTTGAGATTAGCTCGGAAACCTCTTTGTATTTGGCGGCGGTCCAGCCCGTGCTGGAACAGAAATGTTTTAGCTGCCATAATTCTTCTAAGGCTAAGGGAGAACTTGTAATGAGTAATCCGGCTCTATTGATGGCTGGTGGTGAGCATGGGCCCATCTTGAAGAAAGGGGATCCAGATTCCAGTAGCATGATGGAGAGGATCCATTTACCTATGGAGAATGAGGAACACATGCCACCAGAGGGGAAAAGACAACTAACAGAACTGGAGATCAACCTTTTACATGAATGGATACGTTCAGGTGCACACTTTGATAAACCTTTGGCTGAATATGAGGCTTCAGAATCTGTTTATCAGCTGGCCAGCCAGTTTTTTGAGCTGACACCCTCAAACGAAAGAACCTATGCCTTCAATGTGGCTTCTCCTTCGCTAATCAAGAAACTGAATACGCCCCTTAGAACAGTTACTCCGCTTTCAGCCGGATCACCGGCACTAGAGGCTACTATATTCATTCGGAAGACCTATGAACCTGCCTTCCTGGAAGAGTTGCTGGAAGCCCGTGAGCAAATCGTCTCCATCAATCTGACGGACCTCCCTATTGAAGATAAAGATCTGGTAACACTGGCCAAGTTCCCTAATCTGGAGAAACTCATTCTCAATGGAACAGATATTAGTGGAGAGAATCTAAGTGTATTATCTGCTAATGAGAACCTTCAGTCACTATCTCTCTCCAATACGGAGATATCTACCAAAGCCCTGAAAGAGATCGAGCAGCTGACCTCTCTCAACGAGTTATATGTATGGAGTACAGACCTGGAAGAATCTGAACTGGAGGAACTAGAAGAGAGTAATTCTCAACTAAATGTATATACCGGGTATGTGCCAGATGAGAATGAAATTCTTGCACTGAATCCGCCAAGGCTAATTAACAAGAGTACTCTTCTGAAGGCGGAGGAAGCGGTTTCATATGTTCATAAGTTTCCTGGTGTAAAGCTCAGATATACCACAGATGGGACAGAACCAGATAGCCTGGAATCACATGAATATACCGAGCCATTACTGCTGGATAGGTTCACCATCATTAAAGTAAAGGCCTTTGTAGAGGGGTGGAGGAGTAGTGATGTATTGGAAAATAGTTTCTTTCTTAAGGGTAGGCTCCCTTCTAAAGCAAAGCTGATTTATCCGCCGCATAAAAACTACCCCGGTAAAGGAGCTGCTACTCTCATAGATGGAGAAAAAGCGGATCCAGATCAGTTTCGGGTTCCTGGCTGGTTAGGCTATCAGGATACGGACTTTGCTGCCTACTGCTATTTTGAAGAAGAAGTACCTGAAGTAACGCAGGTAACCTTTAGTTATGGAAGAAATATAGGCGCTTATATCATGCCGCCGGTTAAAGTAACGGTATGGGGTGGAGAGAATGAGCAAAGCCTGAAGAAGTTGGGCACAGCCCGAACGGACAAAGTCGAGTCCTATAATATGGCCAATGTTACAGCAGGTGTGCCTATAGATATTCCCAAAGGGAAATATCCTTGCTTTAAGGTAGTGGCAGAAACCCTTAAATCTCTCCCGGACTGGCATAGGGGAGCAGGAACCCCTGCCTGGGTATTTGTAGATGAAGTCTTATTTTACTAAATGAACAACCACAGATTCACAGATGATAATGTCTCTGTGGATCTGTGGTAAATTACCTTGGGTGGTCTTTGGATCAACCGTTGTTGTAGTAGAAACGCTCGTGTACGATATGATCGCCTTCCCACTGCTGACGAGAAATCTGCTCCATTTTTATTCTGTTTCCGTCCTGGAAAGTAACATCCATAGTAGACTCAATGAAGGTAACTCCATTCTCCTCATCAGAGGCGATGCTGTTTATCTCAAGTCCGTGAAACTCTTTCACCATCCCTAAAAACTGAACTTCATAGTCGCGGCAAGTGGCTTTTCCTTCTCTGGTTCCTCTGGGTTCAGTCATGACTACATTGTCTCCATAGTACTTATCAAAGGCTTCCAGTAACTGACCCTGGCCCATCATGCTGTAAATGTCTTGTGCTTTTTCTTTGTAGCTCATAGTTTAATGTTTAAACATCAATTTTTTGATTATGCTTTATTAACGTTTAAACATTGAATTTTGTTTCAATTATTTCATAATTCAGTTTTGGATTACGAATGAAGAATTTTGAATTATCATTTCTGGATGTCCTTCTACCCCGCTAAACTGTTCTGATCTCAACAAGGGATACAATTGGATTCTCATAAAAATGGATAGATGATGTTAGCCTCTGGAGGAATTAATGGGTAGTATGTTACTTTTTGGCCGATAGCTACTGATCCGTACTAACATACATGTTAGGAGGGTACCCAGCACACCTACTTTAGCTTAATTGTATGTCATTCTCTCACTTAAAACTCAACCATTCAAAACTCACTCATTCTCTCAAAGTCTAACTCCTTGTCCCAAATTGTAAGATGGCCAGAAAAATAGCTTGATGATTAGTAACCAAGGATCTTCAGCCAGGGTATAATGGTCATCACCATTATTGATTTGATGAGTATGACAGCCAAGAAAGCAGGGAAGAGTAGACGTATTTTTTTCGTGTTCTTACAGTTGATGTCACATCTGTTCATGGTAGTTCTCCTAACTGGTCTGACCCAGATTGGGGGAATTATTTACTTTCTGGTATTTCTTCTGTTTTGGAAAGCATCAGCATGGGTGAAATGGGGAAGCTTTGTAGCATCCTATCTGTTGATCACCTTTTTTCTGGTTCCTCCCTTGGCAGAAAAATGGGGAAGGATTCCCGTTCAGAAAAGTCCTAACCTTCAAGCTGTTTCCTGGTATGTGGATATTTGTAACAGGAATTATGTAAAGCCCGAACTGAATCAGGTTCTTCAGGATCAGGCTGAGACATTTCAAAAGCAATATCCAGAGATACAGTTGGTTTACTTGGATGCTGCTCACCCCTTCATAGATGGATTTCCTCTTCTCCCACACAGAAGTCATGATGATGGGGAAAAAATAGATTTAGCTTTTGTCTACCATAGGGATGGTGAGCTAACCAATCAGAAACCAGCCTTTAGTGGATATGGTGTTTTTCTGGACCCCACGGATGAGGAAGCTAATACTACCTCTATGTGCCTGAACCAGGGGTATTGGCAGTATGATATCACTAAATACACTACTTTAGGTGTACGTCATTCTGACCTGAGAGTCCATGAAGCTGCTACCGCTCAGCTGCTTAGAAACTTAACTCAGGACAGAAGAATTGGAAAAATTCTTCTGGAGCCTCACTTGACATCCCGATGGAACTTGGATAAGAGGAAAGTTCGTTTCTCTGGTTGTTATGCTGTCAGACATGATGACCATATTCATATACAGCTGTAGAGAGATAGCCTGGTTACAGATAATCAAGCTGCCTGAACATGCTTTTCAGCCTGCGCTTTTAAGGATTCGTAGCCATGAATGAAGCCTTAAAAG
>JBCBKZ010000440.1:0-5017 GCA_038520955.1 Bacteroidota bacterium
CTTCGCAAAGACATAATCTTCTATGCCAGAAATATAATCCCTAATTAAATCTTCAAAGTTTTTAATCTCTAAAACTAGAAGTTCATTCTTTGCGAAGAATTTAGAACGGATGTCTCTACATCTCAAAGGGAAAAAAAGAAGAATTGAGATCGATAAGGCAGTAATGTATTATCGTAGAGCATACTCTAAAGGAATTTTACCTGCTGAAGGTGATCTAAAACGCCTAGATACCTCTTTAGAGCTAGGAAAGTTTTCTTACTCTAAATGAAACTTAGTTAGTTAAATAACACCTAAGAATGAGAGCTATTCTAGTCCTAGAATTAGCCTCATTCTTATATAGGATCAATTCTATCGACTTGAACGAATAAAAGAGGTAACTATCCTTAATAAAATCAGATACTAACTACTCCTACGGCATGTCCACCTCTTCTCCCCAGATGTACTTGGCAAACCACTGCCAGTTGTGCCAGGTAGCGGCTAGTCTTTCTTTGGGTTTCGTGATGCCATGACCGAATCCTTTGTACACGATGAGCTTGGAGGGTACGCCTACATCTTGTAAGCCTTGGTGTAGCTCGTAGGCATTGGCTATGGGAACTCTTTTGTCAAACTCTCCATGTTGAATAAGGGTAGGGGTAGCTGCCTTTGAAATGGCTGTCATGGGCGAGGTTTTCAGGTAAATGTCCATGTCAGACCAAGGGGTAGCTTTCAAGTACTGCCTCGTAAAAGGGTGAATGTCTGTGTTCACATAGTAGGTAACCCAGTTAGAGATACCAGCACCTACAGATACTGCCTGAAACTTATCAGAATTGGTGGTAAGGAAGGCAGAAATATAGCCACCCTGACTCCAACCCATACAACCCATTTTGTCTGCATCTACCATGCCTTTGTCTATGAGGTATTCCACTCCAGATAGTACATCCCATGCATCACCTACGCCCAGGTTTCTCACATTAAGGGACCTGAAAGCTTCACCGTATCCGGCTGATCCTCTATAGTTGGGCCTAAGGATTAAAGCACCTTTATTCAGCCACTGAACGATGGGATATACATAGGAAGGCGTAGGATCTGGGGTGGAAATACCTGTAGGGCCTCCATGGATAATGACGAGTAGGGGATACTTCTTCTTAGGGTCGTAGTCCATGGGCTTATGGAGCACTCCTTCAATGGTAGCGCCATCCTCACTTTTCCATGAAATCATTTCACTTTGAGCTACGGACCAATTCTCTATCTGTTTTGAAGAACTAGTAAGAGCTTTAGGTTCATTAAATGGGTAGGTGGCTTGATAGATTTCGGGTAAATCATCATCGTTGGCACCTGCAAAGGCCAGATACTTGCCATTTGTGGACATTGAGAAACCCCTGATTCTTTTGGTAGTTTTGCCTATGATCTTGACGTTTCCAGTAGTAGGGTCTATTCGGACTAAGTGCCTGTCGGTTTTTTGCCAGCCTTGGGCATAGATGCCATTCTCATTCCATTCCGTCCCACTTAGGTTTTCGTCGAAGTCTTTGGCCAGTTGTTTATTCCTACTTCCATCCAGGTTGATGCGGAATAGCTTGCCATTCAGGTAGTAGTTAGAGGTACTGTCATCCAGCGCAGACCTGTAAAGGATAGACTTTCCATCAGGTGACCAGTCCACAAGTCCGTCATAGCTCGGGTTAGTAACTAAGCTTGTGATGGTATCAGCTGCCAGGTCATAGATAGAAATATCTGCTTGGAAGAAGGTATTGATTAAGGGATTAGGCTGGTGCTGGATCGCTATTTTCTTTCCATCGGGGGACCACATAAATGAACTGATGGTGAAGTCCACACTATCTATCAATGGCTTAGCTGCCATAGAAGTTTTTATGGCTGAGTCTTCTAATTGGGCTGGAGATAGCATCCGGCCTAAGCTTTCAGGAGTAAAGTCCACTGACCATAACTGTGTCAGTTTGTATTCTCCATCATCTACGGAGAATCCTCCATACTTTTCTTTACGTTTCTTATCTTCTTTGGACTTATCTTCTGATTGTAGAAAGGCAATGGTTCTTCCTTTGGGAGACCATTCGTAAGCCCGGATATCAGATTTTGTATGGGTAAGTGGAATGGCTTCTCCTCCTGCAGCCCTTAGCACATGCAATTGGGTTTTCTCTCCTCGCTTAGCCAAAAACGAGATCCACTTTCCATCAGGCGACCACTGAGGATTGCTGCTATTTCCTTCTAGCGTATTGGTTAGTTGAAAGGGTTCTTCTCCATTTTTAGAGAGCCAAATTTCTCTATCATATCTATTCTTTTTCCAGTCTACACTTTGCTTGGTGAATAAAACATGCTTTCCATCGGGAGAAATGACAGCATTAGATACTGACTCCAAGGAAAGGATATCCTCAAAGGTAGGATCGCTTAATTCCTGGCCGTTTGTCGCTAGTATTACAAAAAAGGAAATGAGAAAAATGAATAGAGAAGGTTTCATGAGGCTTAGGTTGATTTGAGTTTCAGGAGAAAATACTCATTCAGCTTGAATTAAGACATACCTTTAGCTAAAAACCTGATTTTCTATTCTCCTCCTAGAGACGTGGTATGGATGTAAGTAAACACACCCCACTGCAATATTTTTTTAAAGTTGAATTCAGGAGAAGTCGGAGAAATGGTTTTTGATACTACAGATCGTCTGGCTCTTCTGAGCGTAGGGGTGAACGAACGCGGGGAGGATGGCTTGTAGGAAGGCCTTGGTTTGTTCGTTCTTGTTTTTTGCTTCGTTTTCAACAAGGAAAATGAAGAAGAGACCATGATGAGGGACCCTTTACAAGCATTTCAGTAGCAGATTTGTTTCAAAATGAAGCATTTCTAGCGCTACTTCGCCTTCTGCGGCCTTCCATATCGGCCTTGTGGACTTCTTTTTGGCAGTCGCCCCAAAAAGAAGAAAAAACGCTTTGTTCCTCCAATGCAACGCTGCCATCCTCCCACAACCCGTGGAGGAACGGCCTGACCATTTGAGAGATGATGTATAAGGCTGAGGCATCTTAGAAATACACTAATGTCCAAAATCCAATGCTGCTATTCTTGCTAACATCTTCTTTGAGATACATCTCTTAAAAAAACTATTCTCTATTCTTCCGACAAAAGAAAAGGGCACCTCTAAACAAGGTGCCCAACCCACTTTAGTTACGTTTGGATCTATTTGCCGTTGTAGGCACGCGATACCGCATAACTGTCTTCGAACCAATTCCAGCTTTTAACCTTCCCATCTACCACATGTACTCTTACTGCCCAACTAAAGGTTCCCGTATCTTCTCCTGTGTTGTTTGCTATGGCGCTCATGCTCCCCATGAATACTGCCTGATCTCCATTAGCGAAGGAGTAATCGGTAGTCCAGCTGGTAGTTTTCAGTCCTGCACCGAAAGCAGGTAGAAACTCGTTGAGTACCTTTTCTTTTCCTTCCCAGTTACCGATCCAGGGGATATTGGCGTCTCCTTCATTATGCCAGACAAAGTCATCTGTCATGAGATTTTGAAGGGTCTCCATGTCTCCAGAACCTGCTGCCTGGAGGAAAGACTGTGCTACTGCTAGCGTTTGCTCACTTTGCATACTATTGTCATTTTGCTGTGTTTCTTCCTCCTGAGCTACCGTACATGAAGTCAGATAGCAGATAACTCCCAGTAGGAAGAGGGTTTTTGAAATAAATAATTTCATGGTGTTGCTTACTATGGTTTTTTCCAAGAATTTGAATATGTATTCAAATCTCAGAATTGTACCAGCCCTGGAAAAGGTAGAAACAGGAGAGATGACTGTAAAAACGGGAACCTACACATAATCCTGTCGGAAGGCCTCAGGAGTGCTACCAGTAGATCTTTTGAAGTACTTGAAGAAGTTGGTGGGTTCATCAAAACCAGAGGTATAGGCGATCTCTTTCACTGACAGCTTAGAGTTGATGAGTAGTCGTTTGATCTGGAGGATGAGGGTCTCATCTATGAAAGTCTTAGCAGGTTTATGGACAGCAGTCTGTACGATCTTATTGAGCTTTTTGGTCGAAACCCCTAATTTCAGTGCATAATCGCCTACTTTTTTGGTCAGGAAGCAGTTTTGCTCCACCAGATTCTGGAATTCTATGAACTCCTGTACGTAATGCTTGGCCAGATCTGGCGCCTGCTCACGGGACTTATGACGGTATAATTTGGTGAGAAGTATGTGAAGAAAGGAACGTAAAATTCCGGCAGAATTCTCATCCTTAGCGGCCAGATACTCCTTTTCCATATAGGAAGTCAGGTGCATGATGTCTGGAAATCCTTCTTCGCCCACCTGTACTTTTGGGGAGGCCAGGGCTTCATTAAACAGTCGGAAAGACTTGACCGCATCATTATTTTGGAGAAAACTCAGGATAAAATCTTCTGTGAATACGATCAGATAGCCCTTGGTATTAGTCGATGGAAAGAACTTATGTACTTGGTCTTTTCTGATGGTGAGAACCGTACCTGGGGTGTAGGCATAGTCGGTGAAGTCTATGGTATGAAAGCCTTCTCCGGCCGTAAAGATCATGAGTACATGGAAGTTGACGATGTGCAGCTTGGTAGGGTCATGATCTATGGCACGAGTGAAAATATCTTCGATTTTGACAATGTCAAAATGAGAGGTAGGAAGGGTAGTATTATTAAAACTGATTCGCTTGATTTCCTCCATAGAAGCCCTTTTGCACGAATTTACTCAAAAATGAGAATAAGTATGTTTGGAGGAGACGGATGAGGGTAGAGGGATATTTTCTTCTAGCTAGTGAGAATAGCTTGTATGAGCTGGTTTTTCCAGCTAGGCTTTGGTTTTTCGTCCGGAGAAAAACTTTGTGAAAATCAACGAACATTCATCTTTCCTTCTTTAGCTAAAAATCTACTTTGATATCTTTTCCTACCCCTTGCGGAAGGATGAGATCGCCCGCTGCTGTAGCAGCCCGGAAGCGTCGGCAGGGGAGGTCGGGGAATGCCTGAAGAGTCTGGAAGAACGTAAGGTGATCGGTCGGATCGATGACCTCTATTTCCTGGGAGAAGGTACCGAG
>JBCBKZ010000441.1:0-5016 GCA_038520955.1 Bacteroidota bacterium
AATGGATTTAGGCTGGAAGCGCTTACTACCGTTAGCATTGATTAATCTCATGGTAATTGCCCTGGTAATTGCAGTTTTGGTTTCCGGAAATTACCTATAAGCATTTGGGCTGAAACCAAGTACAGAAGGCTTACGTTTATCTAAATCGTATATAAGTCGATTTTTGTAAACCCCCGAGTAATAATTCTAGTTGTAAGAGTAGTGTAGTTCTCAGGAAACAAATGTACCTTGAAAAACTGCTCTTTTGCCGTCATTCCACACCCTTCTTTATTGCACGACTGCAAGTTTGGCATTAAAGAGAGACATTATGACATAAAGATCATTGTGGCATGAATACGGCTCTATATGAGGAGGGAGAAAAATTCTCTTCTTTTGAATAACAAGTATGGAATCTAATTTTTCAGATAGAGTCAAGGATGTAATATCCTACAGTCGAGAAGAGGCCATACGACTGGGACATGACTATATAGGACCAGAACATTTATTGTTAGGTCTTATTAGAGAAGGAGAAGGATTAGCAGTTCGAATCCTAATGAACCTCAGCGTAGACCTTTCTCATTTGAAAAAAGCAATTGAGAATGCCGTGAAAGGTACGGTAACCACCATTAACCTTACCAATCTTCCTTTAACAAGGCAGGCAGAAAAAGTATTGAAAATAACCAGGCTAGAAGCAAAATTGCTGAAAAGCGGACTCATAGGTACTGAGCACTTGCTGCTGTCTATTCTCCGTGAAGAGAATAATGTAGCAGCCCAGATACTTTCCCGTTTTGGTGTGACTTATGATGTAGTCAGAGCAGAACTGGAAAGTAAGGATGAAGAAGGCTCACCCCGTATGTCTGTAGCTAGTGAACCACCAGAATCTTCAGAAATGAGTACACCAGGAGAAAGATCCAGGAAATCAACAAAATCAAAAACCCCTGTGCTTGATAACTTCGGACGCGACCTGACTAAGGCTGCTGAGGACAACAAGCTGGATCCCATCGTTGGGAGAGAAAACGAAATTGAAAGGGTCGCTCAGATTCTAAGCCGTAGAAAGAAAAATAATCCGGTACTGATCGGTGAGCCAGGCGTAGGTAAAACTGCTATTGCAGAAGGGCTTGCCCTGAGAATCGTTCAGCGTAAAGTCAGCCGGGTATTATATAACAAAAGGGTAGTAACCCTGGATATAGCCTCACTGGTAGCTGGAACCAAATACAGGGGACAGTTTGAAGAGAGAATGAAGGCAGTTATGGCAGAACTGGAGAAATCTCCTGACGTGATTCTGTTCATTGATGAGCTTCATACCATAGTGGGAGCTGGTGGCGCTTCCGGTTCACTGGATGCATCTAACATCTTTAAGCCTGCACTGGCTAGGGGAGAGATACAATGTATTGGTGCTACCACACTGGATGAGTATCGTCAGTATATTGAGAAAGACGGAGCGCTTGAAAGACGTTTTCAGAAGGTTATGGTAGAACCTACTTCTGTAGAAGAAACCATCACCATTCTCCAAAACATCAAGGCTAAGTACGAGGATCATCATAACGTAAACTACACGGATGATGCCATTCTTGCCTGTGTAAAACTTAGCGACAGATATATTTCTGACAGATACTTCCCAGATAAAGCGATAGACGTATTGGATGAGGCAGGAAGCCGCGTTCACATTACCAATATCCACGTTCCTCAGAACATCTTGGATCTTGAAGGTAAGATAGAGGAGGTGAAGGAGCTGAAGAACAGGGTGGTAAAAAGTCAGAAGTATGAAGAAGCCGCCCAACTGAGAGATCAGGAGAAAAGGCTCCTTGAAGAACTGGAACAGGCCAAAGTGAGATGGGAAGAAGAAACCCGTAACAAGCGTTACACCGTTTCTGAAGAAGATGTAGCCTCAGTAGTATCCATGATGACAGGGGTTCCTGTTACCAAGATAGCTGCTGGTGAGATGACCCGCTTGAAGAAGATGGGAGATTCTCTTAAGAATGTAATTATAGGGCAGGATCCTGCCATAGATAAACTGGTGAAGGCCATCAAGCGTTCACGTCTGGGACTGAAAGATCCTATGAAGCCTATAGGTTCCTTCATATTCCTGGGACAGACCGGTGTAGGTAAAACGGAATTGGCTAAGGCCATGGCTCGTTACCTATTCGACTCTGAGGAAGCCCTCATCAGACTGGACATGAGTGAGTACATGGAGAAATTCACAGTATCTCGCTTGATAGGAGCCCCTCCGGGATACGTGGGATATGAAGAAGGTGGACAGCTGACAGAGCGTGTGAGAAGAAAGCCTTATTCAGTAGTATTGCTGGATGAGATAGAAAAAGCTCACCCGGACATCTTCAACATCCTTCTACAGGTACTGGATGACGGTATCCTGACAGATGGACTAGGTAGAAGAATAGACTTCAAGAACTGCGTGATCATTATGACCTCTAATGTAGGGGTAAGAGAGCTGAAGAGCTTTGGAACTGGCGTAGGTTTCAGTACCAAGTCTAAGCAGGATCAGACAGATGAAATGATGCGTTCTACCATAGAAGGCGCCATGAAGAAGGTGTTCCGTCCTGAGTTCCTGAACAGAATAGATGAAGTAATCATCTTCAACGAACTGGAGCAGGAGCATATCATGGAAATCATAGACCTTCAGTTGAAGGATGTATTTGCCAGAATTGAGGAGAAAGGATATAAGATCAAGCTTTCAGACTCAGCCAAGAAGTTTATCGCTGAGAAAGGCTTTGATAAGCAGTTTGGGGCCAGACCATTGCAGCGGGCACTTCAGAAATATCTGGAAGATCCCATTGCAGATGAGATACTGGCAGGTAAAACCAAGCCTGGTGATACGCTCATGGTAGACTATGACGAAAAGAAGACAGAAATCAAGGTGAAAACACAGAAAGGTAAGGCACCCGCAGCGGATACTGCCAAAGACCAGGATGTGAAAGAAGAAGCCTCTGAAGAAACTGAATAGTTTCCATAGATTCTGAAAAGTTGAGCCATTCTTTCACCAAAGGATGGCTCATTTCTTTTAACAGATGGATGACATTTCAAATGAGTCAAAGCGGTTAACTTAGCTGGTGATTGAGATAGTTTCGATCGAGTTATTAGCATTCAACATTCTCTCATTCAAAATTCTTTCATTCTCTCATTCAAAATTCACTCATTCAAAATTGGACTATTCTCTCATTCAAAACTCAATCATTGATAATGAATACAACAACTAAAGATAAACTCACCCTGGTCCTGGGGGCTTCTCTAAACCCAGACAGGTATGGCAATCTGGTCATTCACCGTTTGCTGAATAATGATGAGCAAGTGGTAGCTTTTGGAAGAAAAGCTGGAGAAGTAGCAGGCGTTTCTATAGAAACAGACAGAGCCTCCATAGAGGGAGAGGAGATAGACACCATTACCTTATACCTTAATCCTAAAAATCAGGAGCCTTATGAGGACTGGATTGTTTCTCTCAAGCCCAGAAGAGTGATCTTCAATCCAGGTACAGAGAATCTCCCTTTCATCAACAGACTGAAAGAAGAAGGAATAGAGCCTGTTGTGGCTTGTACCTTGGTGATGTTGAGTACGAGGCAGTATTGATTCAAGGAAAAGTCAGAATTAAATTTAGCTTGGCAAAGCGTCTTATCTTATTAGTGTTACTGTAACGAAGATTAATCAACTCATACCATGACTTCCTCCGTTAAAGCATTACCCTGGCCTGAACTACCTTTTGGAGAGATTCAGGATACTCTTGAAACACTCCACCAATGGCTTCAAATAGTGGGAAAAATACGTCTGAAGACCATGCCCTGGCAAAATCACTCCTGGCATGCTGCTTTATACATTTCTGCTCACGGATTCTCCACACATGGAATTCCTTATGGGGGGTGCGTGTTTCAAATAGACTTTGATTTCGAACAGCATAAGCTTTTGATACAGTCATCTGGGGTAGAGACAGTCTCCATAGATCTGAAGCCTATGACAGTGGCTGACTTCTATGCCGAGTTGTTTGAGAAGCTAAACGGCATGGGAATCGATGTAGAGATCTATCCCAGACCCAATGAAATGGAACCTGCGATTCCTTTTCCTGAGAATACCATTAACAAGTCCTATGATCCTCAGGCTGCAAATTCCCTATGGGTAGCTATGCTAAAAGCGAATAGTGTATTCAATGCATTCAGAAGTGAGTTTGTAGGGAAGTGTAGTCCGGTACATTTATTTTGGGGCGCTTTTGACTTGGCGGTAACCAGGTTTTCAGGAAGCTCTGCTCCTTTACATCCAGGAGGCATGCCCAATATGCCATTGGAAGTGATGCAGGAAGCTTACTCTCAGGAAGTGAGTAGTGCCGGCTTTTGGCCTGGTTCTAAAGATTTTCCTTCCCCCGCATTCTACGCCTATGCTTATCCAAGTGATCCTCTTTTCGGAGAACAGAAAGTGCTTCCTGCGGAGGCTTTTTATAGCGAAGAGATGGGAGAATTCTTCCTAAAATACGAAGATGTACAGCGTTCTGAAGATCCTGAGAAAATGCTGTATGAGTTTTTACAAACCACCTATGAAGCCGCTGCGAATACGTCTAACTGGAATAGAACCAAGTTAGAGAAGTAAACTTAGCGTGCTGATCCTTTTAAGGAATCTGCGGATTGTACCTTTGTGGTACTGAGTAATACCTGTATTGATCATAATCGGTCTTAAGTATTAGATGAAAAGATTTCTATAGATTATTTTTTAAGATGAAGATTCGGTTCATGCTAATACTGCTCACTTCAATATGTTTGGTTCATGGCCAAAGTCCTAAGTCTCTTGAACATGCATTAAAAATCCTTAATGAAGAGTGTTCTGATAGTCTGAAAATCCAAATTCGTATTTCTGAACCTGAAGAATTACAAAAGTTATTCTATCCTTGGGATGGAGATAATGAAGTACTTACTGAGTTTACCTCTCACCGAAAAAAACTAAGGTATCAGAAGTACTTTAAAAAACTTGGTATAAACTATAATGAGAATATTAAACTAATTACATTAACAGCTTTCCAAAGAAGGCTAAATAATGAAGCAT
>JBCBKZ010000442.1:0-4998 GCA_038520955.1 Bacteroidota bacterium
TTACCTTCTTTAATCTTCTTGTATTCGAATCTTAAGCTGTCAATGATGGCTATTTCAGCCCTGATAGAGTCCAGTCCCAGCTTTTCATCCAGCTTCATTTCTGCCTGCTTTTCAAGGTCAGCTGTATAGGCAAAAAGCTCTGAGTTAATCTGATTTCTGAAAAGCTCTACCTCTATCGGCTTCGTAATTACAACTGATATAAGTACGGCTAGTATCAAACGCGGCATGGCCAACCCAATCTCATACCATAATTTCCCTTCTTTTCTCATACTGGAAACTATATATCTGTCCAGATTGAAAATCAGGGCTCCCCATAGCAGGCCGAACAAGATGGCTACTATTTTTATGGGAAGGATGGTGTAAATGGCAAAAGAGCCTGAGATAATGGCCAGACAAGCCGTTAAAAATATCGTGGCACCAATTCCAATATATTTGTTGTGCTCGGAAGGAGTTACCTCCAAAATCCGTATATAAGCTCCAGCACAGGTAAAAAAGAATCTTTTAAAGGGTCCAAGCGACTCAAAATCTTCTGGGTGTTCATCTGCCAGGTAAGAATAATTATTATTCATGGCTATCTTCAGTTTTTTGGTTAGGGAGATCTTCTGCTTCCGGGTAAAACTTCTTTTTTAAGGTCTGAAAAATGTCCTTCAACTCATCTCTCATCCGTGGTCTTCTCAATTCCATAAAATCATCGGGCAAGGTGTTCTGAGAGGTTTCAGAAGGCTTATTTTTCTTTTTCTGGCCTTTCTGAACTTTCTTAACTTCTTTCATGGTGAGCGATAATTCATCCTGCATTTCCGCAAATGTCTGCTCAATATCAAGGTTGATATCGGGGTCCATTTGTTGATCCTGAAGAGGATCAGCGAGGATGTGGTCCTCTATGTTATCCATCCACTGACCTTCTATAGGGATGGGGAACTTTCTAATCTGGATTTCAGAGGTGCTTACACCAGAGTGTCCCCTACATGTAAGCGTATATAAGGTGATGGCTTCACTGGGAGTAACCTCTATGGATTCTTTCCCGGTAACATTTCCTATTCCTTGATTAATGGTAATTTCATAGGCATGCTCCACTTCCCACTTTAAGGTTACTGAAGACTCTTCTTCCGTTACGATTTCAGAATTTGAATCAAAAACTCGGATGATAGGTGGAGGAAGTAATACAGTAGAAACTTCCTGAACACTTCCAGCATAGTTTAGCGCCGTGAGCGTGTAAGTGGTAGTTCTGTCTACTATCAACTCTACTTTGTCCAGGTCCGTAACTTCTCCTATCCCCTGATCAATAAATATCTGTTTGGCATTCTGGATGTCCCATGTCAGAACTACTGGAGTATGCTCTTCTATGGTAGGCTTTCTGCTCCCGAATTTATAGATCGTAGGAAGTGGAAGGGTAAGCTCTATGGATTTAGAGACGCTACCAGATGGGTTTTGGGCCGTGATGGTACACGGACCAGGCACCTCTAACATAGCCTCCACAAAAGATCTGTTAGGATCTACATGCCCTACCCCCTTATCTATGTAAATGGAAGCAGCATTTTTAGCTTCCCACTGAAGGATGGTAGGATATCCAATATTTATGTGTTCTTCTGTGGTGTGGAAAAAGTCAAGTTCAGGAAGTGGGAGAATAAGCTCAACCACCTCAGTTATCATGCCTTGGCTATTCTCAGCTTTCAGGATAAAATAAGTGCTCTCAGTAGGATACACTTCTATTTCTCCCTTGGAGGTAGCCATCTCGCCTATTTCAGGCTCTAGCCAGACCTTATCCGCCCCTGATACTGACCATTCCAGTATAACAGGTTTGCCCAGGCTGATTTCTTCTTTATCAGACCGGAAATAATGAATGACTGGAAGCTTGACTTTTTTCTTGGAACGTCCCTTTGCTTGGGGTTCCATCACCTTTACGTCACCTTCCTTGGGAATACTGGTTGTTTGTAATTGCAATTCCATGCCAGCTATTTACAAGAACTCTGTTGGTAAACCTTATAGAGAGAATAGTTAAGCAAGGAAGGATGTCTCAGCATTTTTGAGACAAGGAACAGTTGGAGCTGATTCTCTACATCATATAAATGTATGTTCGAATTATCTTAGTTTTGAAAATACCTACATAAACTGGCATTTTTTTTACCTAAATAGCTATTGAATTTATAGATCTTCAATATTTGACAATCCTGTTTATATGGATGGCAATCCACTTACCTCCAATTTGATTGAAGTTCATGTAACTGATATCTCCACCACAGTGAGCCTATCAAGACTCGTACCAGAGTTTTCAAACCCTTACCCCGAGGAAACTTATCATCAGAGAATAGGGAATCGTGAGCATTTATTACTCGCCGCTAGTATTTCCCAACAATTGGTCGGATTTAAAGCTGGATATGCCAGGGAGGAAAACGGATACTTCTATAGCTGGATGGGAGGTGTACTTCCTGATTTCAGAAGATTGGGAGTGGCAAAAACGTTAGCTGAGTTTCAGGAAAAATGGGCTATTGATAAGGGCTATTCTCATATACATATGAAAACCCGAAACATGCATAAGAATATGCTCCTCTTTAGTATCAGCAGGGGTTTCAAAATCACCCGGGTGGAAGGATCAGATACTATCCGTGAGAATAGGATATACCTGGAGAAAAAACTAAGAAAGCTGACCTGAAAAGGCCAGCTTTTTTATGAGTACTGTTTCTATGAGTACAGTGGATCTTAGTATCTGTAGTAAGCAGGCTTGAAAGGTCCTTCCTGCCCCACTCCTATGTAATCAGCCTGATCCTTAGACAGCTCGTCTAATTCTACCCCAATCTTAGACAGGTGAAGCTTAGCCACTTTCTCATCCAGATGACGAGGGAGCATATATACTTCATTGCTGTACTTCTCAGTGTTGATCCAAAGCTCAAGCTGAGCCAGTGTCTGGTTTGTGAAGGAGTTAGACATTACGAAAGATGGGTGTCCAGTAGCACAACCCAGGTTTACCAGTCTACCTTCAGCCAGCAGAATCACATCTTTTTCTCCAATGGTATAAAGATCTACCTGAGGCTTGATCTGAACCTTGGTCTCAGTGAAGTTGTCATTCAACCATGCTACATCAATTTCATTATCAAAGTGTCCAATGTTACAAACAATGGCCTTGTCCTTCATCAGACGGAAGTGCTCACCAGTGATGATGTCCTTATTTCCTGTAGCTGTTACAATGATATCAGCTTCAGGAATAGCATCCATCATTTTCTTCACTTCATACCCATCCATAGCCGCCTGAAGCGCACAAATAGGATCTATCTCTGTTACAATTACCCTCGCACCTGCACCACTTAGAGAAGCTACAGATCCTTTTCCTACATCTCCGTATCCAGCTACTACGGCTACTTTTCCAGCCAGCATGACATCAGTGGCTCTTCTGATAGCATCTACCAGAGACTCCCGACATCCATACTTGTTATCAAACTTAGATTTAGTAACAGAGTCATTTACGTTAATGGCAGGTAACGGAAGGGTCCCGTTCTTCATTCTTTCATACAGTCTGTGAACACCTGTAGTGGTTTCTTCACTCAGACCTTTGATTCCTTCTACTAACTGAGGATATCGGTCGAGAACCATGTTTGTGAGGTCTCCTCCATCATCCAGAATCATATTTAGTGGCTGCTGACCTTCTCCAAAGAAAAGGGTCTGCTCAATACACCAATCAAATTCTTCCTCAGTCATTCCTTTCCAGGCGTACACCTGAATACCTTTAGCGGCTATAGCAGCTGCGGCATGATCCTGAGTAGAGAAAATGTTACAGGAAGACCATGTTACCTCAGCTCCTAGTTCTACCAATGTCTCAATCAACACTGCGGTTTGAATGGTCATATGCAAACAACCCGCAATTCTTGCTCCTTTTAGCGGCTTCTCCTTCCCATACTCTTCTCTCAAAGCCATTAGCCCTGGCATTTCTGCCTCTGCTAATTGGATTTCTTTTCTTCCCCAATCTGCGAGAGCAATGTCTTTTACTTTATATGGAATGAAGGATTTTACCTGGGATGTTGTTTCAGCCATCTGTGTTGTAAGTTATGATTAGTTTATATGCGCAAAATTAAACATTAGTTGTGGAATCATTTTAAGAAATACTTCACTGTTTCTTGCTTACAAATGCCACAAACTTTTATACATACATAAAAATTATTCCGTTCAGGATGATTCTGCCTTTTTGTCAGCTTTTTCCCATTTTCTCAGTAGGTCTGGAAGTCTTCTTATAGAAGCAATTTCTCTGAAGGTTTGTTTTACTGGACCTGCTATCATTCCAAAGTAGGTCTTTCCCCCCTCCAGGGAGTTCATTGCGCCAGATTTTCCTAATAAAACGGCCTTCTTCCCTATCACTATTTCCTTAGGGATTCCTACTTGCCCCCACAAGACCACTTCATCTTCTATATGACACACCCCAGCGATTCCTACCTGAGAAGCGATAATACACCTCTCTCCTATTACGGTATCATGCCCTATTTGGATTAGGTTATCCAACTTAGTGTAGGCGCCAATGACCGTATCTCCACTTACGCCTCTATCAATGGTACAGTTAGCCCCTATATCAACGTGTTCTTTGATCCAAACTCTTCCTTTGGAAAGAAGTTTATCTTTTCTGTCAGGTCGTGATTTGAAGTAAAATGCCTCTCCCCCTATCACTGTTCCGGAGTTGATCACTACGTAATCCTCGAGAATGCTATGGTCATAAATGCTTACGTTAGCATGAATCTTACAATGGGCACCAATTTTTACATGGGAGCCTATTACCACATTGTGCCCTATTTCTGTAAAGTCCCCTATTTCAGTATTTTCTCCGAAAACGACATTCCTTCCAACTTTCACCTCTTTGCCTAGTGTAGGATCTCCAGAGATATCCAAAGGTAATTGAGGTTGAAAATAAGAGGTTAGCCGATTATAATCATCAAAGGGTTCATTACTAATGATTAGGCCTTTCCCCTTTGGAGGCTCTACTTCCTTATTGATTAAAATGGTGGTAGCCTTACTTCCGAG
>JBCBKZ010000443.1:0-4975 GCA_038520955.1 Bacteroidota bacterium
AGTCTGATAAAGCGCCTAAAGGCCTTAATGAAGACATCATCAGATTCATATCTGCCAAGAAGGATGAACCAGAGTGGATGCTCGAATACAGGCTAAGAGCCTTCAAGCACTGGCAGAGAATGAAAACCCCTGAATGGGCGCACGTAGATTTCCCTCCTATAGATTTCCAGGATATTTACTATTACGCAGCCCCTAAGCAGAAACCTAAGCTAGAGAGTCTGGATGAAGTAGATCCGGAGTTGCTCAAAACCTTTGAGAAATTGGGTATTCCCCTTGAAGAGCAGAAAGTGCTTAGTGGAGTAGCCGTAGATGCGGTAGTAGATAGTGTCTCTATTAAGACTACTTATAAAGATAAATTAGCTGAGCAGGGAATCATCTTTTGTTCCTTCTCAGAAGCCATTCATGACCATCCTGAACTGATAAAAAAGTATATGGGAAGCGTAGTCCCACATACTGACAACTTCTATGCAGCTTTAAATGCAGCCGTCTTCACTGACGGATCATTTGTATACATTCCTAAAGGAGTCAGATGCCCTATGGAGCTATCCACTTACTTTAGAATTAATGAACAGAATACGGGTCAGTTTGAAAGAACCCTGATCGTTGCGGAAGAAGGAAGCTATGTAAGCTATCTGGAGGGATGTACGGCTCCCATGAGAGACGAGAATCAGCTTCACGCAGCAGTAGTGGAGTTGGTAGCCATGGAAGAAGCTGAGATCAAATACTCTACTGTCCAAAACTGGTATCCTGGTGATCCTGAAACAGGTAAAGGTGGGATTTACAACTTCGTTACCAAGAGAGGAATCTGTAAGGGAAAAAGATCCAAAATCTCCTGGACACAGGTAGAAACAGGATCAGCCATTACCTGGAAATATCCTTCTGTTATTCTCCAGGGAGATCATTCTGAAGGAGAATTTTACTCCGTAGCCGTTACCAACGGACATCAGCAGGCTGATACCGGTACCAAGATGGTCCACATAGGAAAGAATACCAGAAGTATCATCATCTCTAAAGGGATTTCTGCAGGAAAGAGTAACAACAGTTACAGAGGATTGGTGAAGATCATGAAGGGAGCAGAAAATGCCAGAAACTTCAGCCAGTGTGATTCTCTTCTTATAGGAGATACCTGTGGCGCACATACTTTCCCCTATATAGAAGTAGGGAACCCTAGCGGACAAGTAGAGCATGAAGCTACTACCTCTAAGATTGGAGAAGACCAGATCTTCTACTGTAATCAAAGAGGAATAGATGAAGAGGCAGCCATTGGCCTGATCGTTAATGGATACGCCAAAGAAGTATTGAATCAGCTCCCTATGGAGTTTGCCGTAGAAGCACAAAAACTATTGTCTATCAGCCTTGAAGGTAGTGTAGGCTAATCACCCAGAAAACCAACTAACAAACATGTTATCAATAAAAAATCTTCACGCTTCAATTGAAGATAAACAGATACTTAAAGGCTTAAACCTGGAAATTAAACCAGGAGAAGTCCATGCTATCATGGGCCCTAACGGAAGTGGAAAAAGTACTTTGGCTTCTGTCCTGGCTGGAAAAGAAGATTATGAAGTTTCAGAAGGAGAAGTGGACTTTGAAGGGAATGATATTCTGGAGTTAGATCCTAATGAAAGAGCTGGAGAAGGAATCTTTCTTGCATTTCAGTATCCGGTAGAAATACCAGGGGTGAGCATGGTAAACTTCCTGCGTACTTCTCTAAACTCTGTAAGAGAATACAGAGGAGAAGAACCTCTTTCTGCTGGGGATTTCCTAAAGCTGATGAGAGAGAAGAAAGAAATCGTGGAGCTGGATCAGCAGCTAACCAAGCGCTCAGTAAACGTAGGATTCTCAGGAGGTGAGAAGAAGAAAAATGAGATCTTCCAGATGGCCATGCTGGAACCTAAACTGGCTATCCTGGACGAAACTGATTCAGGTCTGGACATTGACGCCCTGAGAATAGTTTCTGAAGCTGTTAATAAGCTCAGAAACGAGAATAACTCCTTCCTGGTAATCACTCACTACCAAAGACTGCTGGATTACATAGTACCAGATGTGGTACATGTAATGGTAGATGGTAGAATTGTAAAATCAGGTGGAAAAGAATTGGCCCTTGAACTAGAGGAGAAAGGATACGATTGGATTAAGGCCGCAGTAGTTTAATTTCTCACAGCCCAATAAGTAGCTAACATGGCAGGTACGATTATACAATCAGATAGCCGCAAAGATACATTTGTTTCTAACTTCAGACCCGTTAAGCTAAACGGTAACGGACATTTAACCCCACTTCAGCAGAAGGGCGAAAAAGCGTTGGAAGATGCTTCTTTACCCACACGTAAGTGGGAAGAGTGGAAGTATACTTCTCTTCAGAATGTGTATGAGGGAACCTTCCTTCCTTCTTCTACTGCCGGAGAAATAGACATTACCTCACACTTAATTCCAGGCCTGGAAGCAGATATACTGGTATTCCACAATGGTGAGTTTCAGTCCGAGCTTTCCAACATTAGTACGGAGAAAAAGGTAACCATTTCCACTCTTGGAGAACTAGATGCAGACACTAAAGCTTTTTACGAGAAGCACAGTGGGCAGTTTTTATCTGTAGAAAAGAACATTTTCTCCGCTCTGAATGCCTCTTATGCAAAAGAGGGTGTGCTAGTACATGTCTCTTCTTCGGCTACCAAGGAGAAACCCTTATTTGTGCTTCACTTATTTTCAGGAGCATCAGATAGTGCATACTCAGCCAGTCAGCATAGAAACCTTATCTGGGTAGAAAGAAATGCTGAGGTTAACATAGTAGAAAAATATGTGAATCTGGGAGAAGGGAAAACCTTCCATAACCAGACCACAGAGATTTTTGTAGGAGATGACGCCAGATGTAAGCTTACCCGCTTTCAGGAAGGCGCTCGTCAAGGGTCTAGCGTAGAACAAACCCAGGTACATATAGGCAAGAATGCCAATTTTACCATTTCAACCCTCAGTTTTGGGGGAGACATGGTGAGAAATAATCTGGAAGTATTCCTGGATGGAGAGCATAGTGAAGCCCATCTTTTTGGTGCGTATATGCTAGATGGCCTACAACATGTAGATAACCATACGAAGGTTCACCATAAAGTGCCCAACTGCTTCAGCAATGAGCTTTACAAAGGCATCATTCACGAAAAAGGTACCGCAGTTTTTAATGGGAGAATCAATGTGTACCAGGATGCGCAAAAAACCAATGCCTTCCAGTCAAACAGAAATATTCTCCTAAGTCCTACAGCCAATATCTTCACCAAACCTCAGTTGGAGATATATGCTGATGATGTGAAATGTAGCCACGGTGCTACTACTGGACAGCTGGATACGGATGCCATGTTTTACCTAAAAGCAAGGGGCATCAATGAGACGGAAGCTAAAATGTTGCTCATCCAGGCATTCATTGGAGAAGTAACAGAGAATCTTTCCATTGAAGCTGTTCAAACATACGCCAACGAACTCATAGCGAACAGGTTTACACCCTCAACTTAACAGGTTATGGACATACAAACCATCACGGATCGGGTTCCTTTTAACGTAGAGGAGGTCAGAAAAGACTTTCCTGCTCTGCATCAGGAGGTGTATGGAAAACCTCTCGTCTATTTTGATAATGCAGCCACTTCTCAGAAGCCCATTCAGGTAATAGAGAGGCTGGAGAATTACTATAAGCTACATAATAGCAACGTCCACAGGGGCGTTCACTTCCTCAGCCAAACGGCTACTGATGAGTATGAAGGTGCCAGAAAAACCATTCAGAAATTTATCAATGCCGCACATGAGCATGAGGTAATTTATACCCGTGGAACTACTGAAGGGATCAACCTGGTGGCAAGCAGCTTCGGGAGAAAGTTCATTCAGGAGGGAGATGAGATCATCATTTCTCATCTGGAACATCATTCTAACATTGTCCCCTGGCAGCTAATCGCAGAGGAAAGAGGTGCTACTGTAAAGGTCATTCCTATCAATGAGAAGGGAGAAATGTCTATTGAGGACTTGAAAGGCCTCATTACAGACAAAACTCGCATCATAGCCACTCTTCATGTGTCCAACTCACTGGGTTCTATTAACCCAGTAGAAGAAATCATTCAGCTAGCGCACTCTCACGATATTCCGGTATTATTGGATGGCGCTCAGGCAGTCCCTCATATGCAGGTGGATGTACAGGCACTTGATTGCGATTTCTATGTATTCTCAGGGCACAAAATGTTTGGGCCTACTGGTACTGGGGTTCTGTACGGAAAAGAGAAATGGCTGGAAGTTATGCCTCCCTATATGGGTGGAGGGGATATGATTAAGGTGGTGAGAATGGATAAGACTACCTTCAATGACCTCCCGCATAAGTTTGAGGCGGGTACCCCTCATATTTCTGGTGGAATAGGCATGAAAGAAGCTATTAAGTACATCTGGAAGGTAGGATACGATAATATCAGCAGACATGAACATGAACTGTTGGAGTATGGTACAGAGGTACTTTCAAATATAGACGGTTTAAGAATAGTGGGTACTGCTGAGAATAAGGCCAGTGTGATCTCCTTCCTTGTAGGGGATATACACCCTTATGACCTGGGAACCATTCTGGACAGATTAGGCATAGCCATTAGAACAGGACACCACTGTACGCAGCCCATCATGGATCAGTTCCAAATTCCGGGAACCATGCGGGCATCTTTTGCTTTTTACAATACAAAAGCAGAAATAGATAGATTGGCTGAAGCCATTCAAAAAGGAAGAAAGATGTTTGAGTAATGAGCAAATCAATAAGTGCCATAGAGGAAGAGATCATTGATGAGTTTAGTCTGTTTGATGACTGGATGGATAAGTACCAGTACATCATAGAAATGGGCCAAAATCTTCCCGGTATACCGGAAGACAAGAAGACGGAGGACAACATAGTTCACGGATGTCAGTCTCAGGTATGGCTTCTGGCAGATGATGAAGGAGGAGAAATTCACTATAAAGCAGATAGTGACGC
>JBCBKZ010000444.1:0-4966 GCA_038520955.1 Bacteroidota bacterium
AAGATTGGGCTTCTAAAGGAGAGAGCGGTAAGGAAATTAATAAGAGGAGAAGGGCAAACCATTTTCTGATCTCGTTCATCATAAGATAGTAGGTACCCTGGAGTAGGGGTTGGTTTTGTTTCTATGGAAAAATACGAAAAGTCTGAAAGATCATTTAGAGACAGTGTCACGAAATCTAACCTCCGGGTGTCAAGCTATAGAAAATAGCGCCCTAAAGCATGGGCCGTTTTTTGTTATGCATAATTATAACTATTTTTAATGCTTCTATAAGATGGAGAATCAATATATGAATCCAAAGGAATTTGAACGCTATGCAGTCGGGCATCAAGGAATTAGCAGCACGACAATGCATGACTACATTAGCTATTCCAACCACCAGCTCCTTCGTCATCCTGGTATTACTGGACTTACCCCCAATATCATTGAGGAAAGGCAACTAAATGTCATTGCCATGGACGTGTTTTCACGCCTTATGATGGACAGAATTATCTTCCTGGGAACAGGCGTAAATGATCAGGTGGCTAACATTGTAAATGCACAGCTTTTGTTCCTGCAGTCAGTAGACGCAAAGAAAGATGTCAGCATTTACTTAAACTCACCCGGAGGAGGGGTTTATGCAGGTTTAGGTATTTATGATACCATGCAACTGATTTCTCCAGATGTGGCTACTATATGTACAGGACTGGCTGCTTCTATGGGAGCTGTTTTGTTATGTGCCGGAGCTAAAGGAAAGCGTTCTGCACTGCCACATGCCAGAGTCATGATACACCAGCCCATAGGTGGGGCAGGAGGGATGGCTTCTGACATAGAAATCATGCATACTGAAATTCAGAAAATAAAGGACGAATTATACCGCATCATCGCCAACCATACTGGTCAGAAGTACGAGAAAATTTGGGAAGACTCTGATCGGGATAAATGGCTGATTGCAGAAGAGGCTAAGGAATACGGACTCGTTGATGAAGTATTAGGCAAGAAAGAGCCTAAAAGTGACAATTAATCAGTCAGTAATATGAGAAATGAGAGTTGCTCTTTTTGTGGTCGTTCCAAACGGGAAGTCCAAATCCTTCTAGCGGGGTATGGTGGAGCTCACATTTGTGAAAACTGTGTGGCCCATGCGAGTACTATTATTGAAGAAGAGTTTAAGGAGAAACCCGTAACCAGAATTACTCGGGTACCTAAACCCAGAGAGATAGTAGAGCATCTTAATCAATATGTAATAGGCCAGGACGAAGCTAAAAAAGTCCTGGCTGTTGCCGTTTATAATCACTATAAGCGGATCATGAATACGGATAGGAAGGATAACCTTGAAGTAGAACTTGAGAAAAGTAACATCCTGATGGTAGGTCAGACTGGTACTGGGAAAACCCTCATGGCCAGATCTATCGCTAAGATGTTAAATGTACCTTTCTGTATAGCTGATGCTACCGTCTTGACGGAAGCAGGTTATGTAGGAGAGGACGTAGAAAGTGTATTAGTAAGATTGCTTCAGGAAGCTGACTACGATGTGGAGGCAGCAGAGAGAGGCATCATCTACATAGATGAATTAGATAAAATCTCCCGTAAATCTGATAATCCTTCCATTACCAGAGATGTAAGTGGGGAAGGTGTACAGCAGGCATTATTAAAGCTTCTGGAAGGGTCTACAGCTAATGTTCCCCCCAAGGGAGGAAGAAAGCATCCAGAGCAAAGTCTGGTACAAATAGATACGACTAATATTCTCTTCATTTGTGGGGGAGCCTTTGAAGGCATAGATAGAATTATCTCTCAACGACTTTCTGTGAAGCAGATAGGATTTGGTACCAACGGAGATAACAGAGTAACCATAGATGAGAAGACCAATCTATACAGGTTTATTCAGCCAGCTGACTTGCGGACCTTTGGTTTGATTCCTGAGATTATCGGACGCCTTCCCGTTCTGACATATCTGAATCCGCTGGATTCTGAGGCACTAAGGAGAATTCTCACAGAACCCCGTAACTCTATCATCAAGCAATACCAGCGTATGTTTGAGTTAGAGGATAAGACCATCTCTTTTGATGATCAAGTCCTGGATGTGGTGGTGAATAGAGCAGATGAGCTCAAACTGGGTGCCCGTGGCCTTAGGTCCATCATGGAAGCTATCATGCTGGACATCATGTTTGAGATGCCGGATGAGGGAAGAGATCACTACCATGTTACGCTTGATATGGCTAATGAGAAGCTCTCAGAAGCTAATTTGATAGATTTTAGAGCTGCCAGCTAGTCAACTATCAAAGCGCACATTAGGAAAGAACGGTAAATTGAAGCCCATGAAAAAGCTGCTTTTCATTCCTATTGTCATAGGTATCACCATTATTTCTTGTACCAAATCTGTTCCCTCAGATAGTGAGACTGGACTTGTTGATGAAGCCAACGTGTTTTCTTCTACTGATAGCCTCACAGATGGAGAAGGAGATATCTCCTTCGCTTCTAAACAGGAAGAAACTTCCATTAATTTCCCGGAAAAATTTCCCCTCATTTATGGGCTGATTAAGGATGATTTTCAGACCCTCAGCATGCTAGAGAAATACGCGGCCATGATGTCGAATGAATCTGCTGTGGAAGGGGATGCTGATATCCTCCAATTGATGGAGACCCGAGATAAGTCCATCATTCCGGCTTTAGATCCCTTCATTGCCAATATGAATGAAGAAGTCTGGTATGATCAAATGGACCTCTTCGACGAAGAGCTAAGTAGACTGGGAATAGGGATGATTGTAGGAGAAGGAATGTATGCAGGATTAGGTCCTGCAAGCTTCATGACTGCTAACCTGCGTGTCAAAGCAAGTTCTGAACTTCAACTATATGAGTCTTTTCAGGATAGCAGAACCCTTTCTTCCAGTGGAGAATATCCCTACATGAATATGGCGCCTTTTATGAAGATGGTTCAAGTAGGCCATCAACTTAGGCAGTCTGGTGAGGGAGATGAATTTGCTTCCCTGGTTGAAGAAGACTACAGATTTGCCCTTGAGGCGGTTACTGATATACACATGGTAGAAGATCAGGGGCACCGGAGTCTGTTAGTAGGAAAGACCTATACTGATTTTTATCCCTACGCCGGGGATATAAGCGGAATTCAGAACTATCTGAAAGAACATGAAGATTTTCCTTTTCATGCAGCTGTCAGTAAAATAGTAGAGAATCCTTCGGTGATGACTGTCAGGCCTGAGAATCTGTACCTCATAGTAACTGATTGGGTAGAGACAGAGGAAGAAGCTAAGGAGAACATCTATCAATATCTTAGCTCAGGAAAGGATATTCCTCATTACCTCCCTGTCATCAAGGGAGATGGAAAAGAGCAACTAGCCTTGGTCTACCGTTTCTATGAGGATGCAGAGGCCGCTCAGAAGGCAATGGACAGGTGTGAATCTGCTAATATTTCTGCTGAGGCTGTCATGGTAAGCATGAAGGAGGGGAAACTTTATCAACTCGGCATATAACCTTCCCTAAATCTTTAGCTCGTATAAATATTTTCATAGATAGCCTTGTTTTACCAAGGTAGCTTGGTAGTTTTGGTCTATCAGAAAAGCCAAGTATGCAAAAACGTATTCTGCTGACCGGAAGTAATGGCCTGCTCGGACAAAAAATCACTAACCTGCTTGTTGGAAGAATTGGAATAGATCTGTTAGCCACCTCCAGGGGCGTAAACAGGAACCCTGAACGTGAGGGCTATAAGTATAGAGAGGCTGACCTTACTGATAAGGAGGTATGGAAGGACATATTTGAGACATTCCGACCCACGGAAGTTATACATACCGCTGCCATTACCCAGGTAGATAAATGTGAGGATGAAAAGAAGCTTTGTGATGAGGTAAACTATCATGCAGTCTCTTACCTATGTGAGCTATGTAAAGAATATGGAGTCAGACTTATACACATCTCGACAGACTTTGTATTTGATGGAGAGAACGGACCCTATAGGGAGGAAGATGCTCCTAATCCGGTAAACTATTATGGCCTATCTAAATTAAAAGCAGAACAGGCTATTCTGGAATCAGAAGCCTCAGCAGTTATTCTTAGGACCATTCTCCTATATGGAATATCTTCAGCTATGAGCCGAAGTAACATCATTCTGTGGGTAAAAAAGAGCCTGGAAGAGAAAAAGCCTATCAACGTAGTACATGACCAGTTTCGTTCTCCTACTTTGGTGGAGGATTTAGCATGGGCTTCAGTAGCGGCAGCTATGAAGGATGTAGAGGGGATTTTCCAAATCAGCGGACCGGAGTATATGTCCATCATTGATATTGCGAAGGAGGCAGCTCGCTTTTGGGAGTTGGATGAGGAGCTGATTTCAGAAATAGATAGTGCTTCTTTGGGCCAGCGGGCGAAAAGACCGCCAAAAACTGGTTTTATTCTATTGAAAGCACAAACAGAGTTGGGATATAAGCCGCATACCCTTCAACAGGGATTGGCTGTATTAGATAAACAACTAAAGGAAATGGCTGAAATTATGTAAGGGGAGTATCTCCTTACATAAAACTCACGTCTCCTGCACCGGAAACATTCACGCTTCTTTTCTGAGGCTGTCCTTTACAACGAACATCTCCTGAACCTGAGGCAGAGGCTGTCAAGCTCTCAGTTACGTGTACATATGCATCACCTGCTCCGGAAACACTTACTTTTCCACGGCGGGTTTTGAATTCATATCCTTTAAAATCACCTGAACCGCTTACCTGAATTTGCACTTCCTCAGCACTTCCACTCATGCGCACGTCAGAGGCACCGGAGATCTTGATTTTTACAGATTCAGCTTTTACTACGCCTAGCTTTATATCTGAGGAACCACTACTACTTAATTCAAGGTTCTCACTTTCCAGGTCAGTTTCAGCATACACATCAGATGCACCGCTGGAACTTATGAGGCTAAGTTCTCCCATTCTGACATATACATTCAGCTTTTCAGCATTTCTGATATTTCTTTTGGATTTAATATAGAGGACGTCAT
>JBCBKZ010000445.1:0-4950 GCA_038520955.1 Bacteroidota bacterium
CAACCTAAACCCTAAAAAATGAAACCAATAGTATTCTTACTCACCATCTTTATGGTGATATCTATGGGAAGTTTTGCCCAAACTGACTCCCTTTCTCAGGAAGAAATCAACAAGGAAGTAGCGCGCAATTTCTATGATGATCTCTGGTTTAATAACAGGACGGAAAACTACCATAAATATGTAGCAGAAACCTACATCGCACATGACATAGGAGATAGAAAGAATGTAGAAGAACCCGCCATAGAACAGAAAGAGATAGCAGACTTATTCTGGGAGAATGGAGAATTGAAATGTGAGTATGATTACCAAATAGCTGAAGGAGACCTGGTAGCGACCAGATGGACAGCTAACTACGAACCCAAGACCATACTGGGTAATATTCTCATAGGGACAAAGCCCCTTCCCATCATCAATGTGTTCAGAATCAAAGATGGGAAGATCGTAGAGCTGTGGAATCACAGGCATGACATAGACACTAACCAGACTATCAGATTTACCTTAACAGGATTTTTGCTGGGTCTACTGATAGCCTTAATCCCTACCATTTGGGCTTTTCGACTAAGAAGAAAACTAAAGAACGCATAATGAAACTAGCTAAATCACTCTGGTCCCTTGGATCCATTCTGGTCAATGTTACCATCGGTTTTTACATCTACCTTATGAACCAAACTCCCACAGAGCTTGGGGAGAAACTAGCGTTCATTAACCAAAATTGGGCTTCCTTTGGAGGACATTGGAAACTGGAATTTCTTTTTATGACTATGATTGCCATAGGGGCGGTTTACTTCGCCACCAACCTGAAAAAGGTAAGCTGGTCTATTATCTCCGTTGGGCAATTGATTATTCTCCTGACCTATCCTATTATGCTGGGAGGCTACAGGAATACACCACCAGAGATTTTCCAAATGGCTAACGAAATGGCCACTATCGTATTCCTCTTTGGGAACCTGGTCTTTTTTGGAGGCTTATTACATCTGTATGGGACAGAAACTCGCTTGAAAGTATGGCTCAAATACACTGTTCTGGCGATGATCATCCTGATAACCATTGCTTTTGGTATGGCCTATGGAGAAGTAATCACCTGGAAGCAAGCCCTGATTACGGGTCCGTTAGCTAACCTGATGTACCTCTTCAATGCATGGTATGGCTGGAAGATGCTTTCCTGATCTAAATTCTAAGGATAAAGAATAAAGCTGTTATTTTTCTCATATTTGAGAGAATAACAGCTTTTAGCCTTAACTGTAACACTATGAACATAGCCCCTTTCAAGCTTGAGCGATATTTTACGCTTCATGAATTCACTGCTAAGTATTCTTTGTGTAATTCTGATTGCGAGGCAATGTCCATAGGAGACCTCCTGAAGCTGGAAGAGGGAGCCGTAGAGAACTTTCATAATACCTGGCTAGGCTATACCCAGACCAAAGGGGATCCTGACTTACGTAGGGACATATCTACCATTTATAAGAGCATTAGTCCTGAGGACTTACTGGTGTTCACAGGAGCTCAGGAACCCATTTATCTGTTTTGTCAGGCCATGCTGGAAGCAGGGGATGAAGTAATTGTGCAGACGCCTTGTTACCAGTCTCTAAAATCTGTCCCGGAAAGCATAGGATGCAAGGTGCAGGAGTGGCAGGTAAAGTATGAGGGAGGAACGCCTACTTTTGATCTTGGAGCACTTGAGGGGATGATGTCAGACAAGACTAAAATTCTCTTTATCAATACCCCCCATAATCCTACCGGCTATCATTTTACGCTTGAAGAACAGGAAGCTTTGGTAGAATTAGCGGGAAAGTATGGAGTGATGATTTTCTCGGATGAGGTATACAGAGAATTAGAATTCAAGCCAGAGTACCTACTTCCCGCCATGGCTGATGTGTATGAACTAGGGGTTTCACTCGGAGTGATGTCTAAGGCCTACGGCCTTCCAGGCTTACGGATCGGATGGATAGCCACCAAACATCAAGCTGTATTGAGTCAGTTATCTATATTGAAGGAGTATACTTCTATGTGTAACTCTGCTCCCAGTGAATATTTAGCTGGTCTGGCCCTAAGAAATAGGAAGCAGATACTAGATCGGAATCTTAAGATCGTCCTGGAGAATACGCGTGTATATGAAACCTTCTTTCAGAAATATGCTGACTTATTCTCCTGGTATAAGCCTAAGGCTGGTCCAATAACCTTTGTAAAAATGCTCTTCTCTCAGGATGATGCCTCCTTCGCGGAGAAGGTCCTGAATGAGCAACAGCTTTTACTGCTGCCTGGAGAAGTATATGACTTTAATGGCTTTTTTAGGATAGGATTAGGAAGAAAAGCTATTCCTGAAGCATTAGAGCAGTTTGAAATATTTCTGTCAAACCGTATTATTAAGGCATGAGGCAAGTATCTTTTGAAGAAATAAAAGAAATTATCAAGGTAGAGGACTTATTTGAGCCTATGAGGCGGTCCTTTATAGATTATAATTCTCCTAACTTAATAGGGATTCCCGCAAGTTTACTCCATTTCAGTGGAGATGCAGATGTCCACATAAAGACGGCTGCCATTGAGGGCTATGACTACTTTTCCATTAAAGTAGCTTCTATGTTCCCTGATAATATTGAACATAATTTGTCCCCTTACAGTGGAGCTGTGTTTCTTTTTGATGCTACCACAGGGGTACCTCAGGCTGTGTTAAATGACAGAGGACTATTGACGGATTTGCGGACTGCAGCGGCAGGAGCCGTTATAACTGATTTTGTAGCCTCCTCAGAAGCCAATAAAGTCTCTATCATAGGTACGGGCTTACAAGCCTGGCATCAGGTGCTAGCCTTAGATAAGATCAGGAGGATAAAGGAGCTGGTCATCTACGGTAGAAATCAAGGTAAGGCGAATGCGCTAAAAGGAAAGTTTCAGAAAGAGCTTCCAGGTATTTCCATTAAGGTGGCTTCTTCCGCAGAGGAGGCTGTCAAAGAAACAGAAATCATTCTGACCACTACTTCTAGTAAAAAACCCATCATCAAAGGGGAGTGGCTTCAGCCCGGAAAGCATGTTACCGCCGTGGGAGCTGATGATACTTTCAAGAATGAGATAGATGTGACTTGTTTGGAGAAGGCAGATGCTATCTTCCTTGATAGCCTTCAGTTAAACCTTCAGTTTGGAGAATTCTCTCATGCGATGCTGAAGAATCCTGACCTCATGGAAAAAACCATGGAGTTTGGGCAAGCTTTCCAGCATGATGCCTGGTCAGGAAATAAGGATAAAATCACCGTTGCGAAACTAGTCGGAGTAGGGGTGCAGGATTTGGCCGCAGCTACTTACGTACTGGATAGAATTATCACACAGGAGTAAGTAAGAAAAATAGGTAGGATGGAAATCAAGGTCTTGGATAAGGTTTTCTTCAGAATAAGCCAGGTCGAGAACGCCTTGGGAGACATTTGGTTGATCCATCCCTTTGGAGAATCCGGTCTTTGCTATCTCCATGTCTTTGAGTCAGATCTGGTCAAAAAATATAATCTCTTTGTGCCTGATCTGCCCGGATTTGGCGTTTCGCCTAATTATGGAAAACCCTTAGGCGTAGGAAAGCTTGTAGATGTCTTGAAGTCATTGATAGAAAAGAATTCTCCTAACCGGAACCTATATCTTATAGGTCACTCCGTTTCCGGAATCATAGTTACAGAATTGATCCAGAAACTTCAGCAAGAAGTGAACGGTTATATCAGTGTAGAGGGAAACCTTACTACAGCTGATAGTTATTATTCTTCTCTACCCATTCACCACAGTAAAGAAGACTTCTACAGGATATATTTAGATTCTGTACGTGAGCATGCAAAGACCCGAGCAGACTTTCAGCGCTACCTCGCAAGTGTCCGATTTGCGGATGTAGATTCACTGTATGAGTTAGGGAAGTCAACGGAAGGTCTCATTAGAGATAACCAGGCGGGAAAAGCCTTTATGAGTCTAGATTGCCAGAAGCTGTATATCTGGGGAGATAAGGATACCCCTGTGGAGACAGTGGAATTTATTCGGGAGAATGATGTACCCAATATTCTCCTGAAAGGAGTAGGGCACTGGCCTATGGTAGAAGTAGCAGACAAATTCTACCGAGTAGTGGGCGACTTTATCTCAGGTCTATCTAACATAGATTAGCCTAAACAAAATTTCTGATCCCTTCGTTCAAAGAGAAAAACCTATACTTTGGACCGTAGACAATTCATCAAAGGCTCAGCTATTGTTGGAGCCACTTTTGCCACTCCCTTGATCGTTTCTGCTACTTCTGGTATGTATCATAAACCTTCTTACAGGAAGATACACGCCATCCTGAACGCAGATAGAACGAAGGTAGGAACATTGCCCATTCTCAGGGCATTTGCGGGCGACAAGAATGACTATGTTTCTCCTTATGTGCTCTTTGATGAGTTTGGTCCTGTAAATGTGGAAGCAGGAAGCGACCCCCTTAGGGTAGATGCGCATCCACATGCTGGGGTCACGCCTACCACCTACTTCCTGGAAGGAAGCGGACATCATAAAGATAGTCTCAACTACGACTTCCAGATAGGAAAAGGGGACTTCATGATGTTCAATTCCGGAAGAGGGGCCATTCACATGGAGGAAACCGGAGAACAGCTGTATACACAGGGAGGTTTGTATCACGGCTTTCAGATCTGGCTAAATACTCCTTCTAAGCATAAGTTCATGAACCCTTCCACCTCCGTCTTTGCTGAGAAGAAGATGGATATTTTGAACACAAAGGATTATTCTGCCAAGGTGGTCTTGGGAGAGCTCTACAAAGCCAAGTCTGGCATAGAACTATTAACACCAGCCTTCTATTTCCATGTTAAACTGAAACCTAACGGAAGACTGGATATCCCTACAGATCCTTCGCATAATGCATTTATCTACGTCATTAAGGGAGATTTAGAACTAGCCGAGAGAAAAAAACTGGTTGACAATCAGTTAGTCTTATACAAAAGAGGG
>JBCBKZ010000446.1:0-4947 GCA_038520955.1 Bacteroidota bacterium
GTGAAGCTTATCATCAGGCTTCATCTAGTCACGCGCCAACCGACTCCAAAAGCGGTCATCAGGAGAGAAAAAAAAATCGTAACTAGTGGAGAATGAATCAATCTTAATCTTAATCTTAATTGGGGTATGAAGATCTATTTTGCTGGGTCCATCAGAGGAGGAAGGGATGACAAAGACCTGTACCTACAAATCATTCATCTACTTACTGGCTATGGGACTGTCCTAACTGAGCATGTGGCAGATCCTTCGCTTACTTCATGGGGAGAAGAGGGACCTACCGATAAAGATATTTATGAGCGAGATATGGATTGGCTACACTCTGCGGATGTATTGGTAGCTGAGGTAACTACTCCCAGCCTGGGGGTGGGATATGAGTTAGCCAAAGCAGAGACCTTGATGCCAGTCTTGTGTCTATTTCGGCCAGAGAATGGGAAGAGGTTATCGGCTATGATCGGAGGGAGCCAAAAGATTTTAGTGAAAAATTATCAGGATTCAGAAGAGCTCAGGCCCATTTTTAAGGATTTTTTTGATACCTTTTCTGCTGAATAAGAAATACCCTCAGTTGATTCTATTCTCCCTCAAAGAATTATATCCTTTCTCCGGAAATGGATTCTGATGGTCTTTCTAAGCAACTCCAGACCTATTTGATATTAGTGATTACTCTGTGGCTAATCTTGTAAGCCATTTCCCTTTCTTGTAAATAATATTCCTGAAACTGAAATAGTTGTATAACAACTTTTTTCTTAAAAATCGTAGGGTATTTCCTGATACTTTTGTCATCTATCTGACACTTATCAGGACTATCAGGCGCCAAGTCCTTGAATTGATTTCGCGAAACACACGTTAATTATGAAGCACTACTACCTACTCATTCCTGTCTTACTATTCTTTTCCTGTAAGACTGCTAAAGTAGAACAAGCCAGTCAGCAGGAAACCTGTTACGTACAGGTATCTCTCAAAAGAGGTGTAACCTCAGAACAAATCAGCTCGGATTATTCAACACATGGGATTATGGGAATCCAGCCTATTAGTAGATCAAGGCCAGATTACCGTATGAGCATGGATTGTGATCCAGACAACATGCAAAAGGTCATCAGTTTACTGGAGGCTGACAAGCGTGTAGTATCAGTTAAACAAACCAGGGAGAGGAAGTTGGAGAACACACAATCAACCAATGTCCCCTCCAAAAACCAGGACTAACATCACATATCAATGAAACACATTATTCTATCGTTTTTGCTTTTATCGTCCATGTCTATTTTTGGACAATCAAATTTGGAAAGGCTAAAGATTCAGGTGTCAAGTTCTCAGGCTACTTACCTGGGAGAATCACCCAAAGTAAAGGACATTCGATCACGCCGTGGTCCCAGGTACACCAAGGCACAGTTTAAGAAAGACCGTAAAGTACCTGATAACTTCAAGGGCCGTAGAGGCCAATCTCTGACTACCGTGCCAGAGTTAGCACACTTGGGTCCAGATCCCATTCGTCAGTTTCAAGTGCAGAATGGAGGGACCATCACCCCCTTTGTCAACAGAGATGGTTTGGGAGGATTTAACTCTCCTCACGACCCTACGGGTGACGTGGGCCAGCAGTATTACATTCAGGCTATCAATGTAACCCAGGTAGGGATCTTTGATAAATCTGGAACGCTACTTAAGCAGTTTGCCATGCAGGACCTCTGGCAGGATCTGGGAGCTACCTCTGCTGGGGACCCTATCGTGCTGTATGACGAGATAGAAAAGAGATGGATCATCACGGAATTCACAGATCCAGCTAACCTTCTGGTAGCAGTTTCAGCAACTTCAGATCCATTTGGGTCTTACTTTGCCTATACTTTTTCCACGCCTGAGTTTCCCGATTATCCCAAGTATGCGATTTGGGGAGACTTTCTGGTCGTAACTACCAATGAGGAGGGACCTGGCGCACTTCACCAGTACTTCCTGGATAAGCCGGCCCTAATAGCAGGAGACCCTACAGTGAGAATTCAAAGAGTAGCTGTTCCCGGAAATGAGAATACTGAGGCAGGCTTCTACGTAACTACTCCGGTAGATTTTGATGGAACCCAACTACCCATGGATGGACGCCCCATAGCGATGAAAATGGACGATGCCTCCTGGGGAGAAACGGCTCAGGATGAGATCGACCTGATTCTATTTGACATAAACTGGGACGATCCAGACGCCACTCAGGTAGAAAGTATCAGCATTCCTACCACCAACTTTGATGGCTTCCCCTGTTCCGTTTCCGGCTTTGGCTTTCAGTGTGTTCCCCAGCAAGGGGGAGACGGGCTAGATGCCATTCCTGAAGTGATTATGAACATCCCTAAATTCAGAAGCTTTGATACGTACGAGTCCATTGTACTGTCATTTGTCACGGATGTAACGGATGGAGAGAACCTTTCAGGGATCAGATGGATGGAGCTCAGAAAAACGGAGGCAGAAGACTGGAGTCTGTACCAGGAAGGGACCTATGCACCAGATAGCCTGGACCGTTATATGTCATCTATCGCCATGGATAAGTTTGGGAATATAGGGCTCGGATATAATCTATCCAGTGAAGATGAGTTTGTCGGAATCAGAATGACAGGAAGAAAGGCAGATGATCCACTTGGTCAGATGACCCTTTCGGAAACGGTCATAGTAGAAGGGAGTAACCCTATCTTTGCTGGAGGAAGATTTGGAGACTATGCCCATATGTCTGTGGATCCTTCCAACGGGCTCAGTTTCTGGTACACCTCAGAATACGGAGGCGGTGGTGGAACCAGCTCTGCTACCCGCATTGTAGCCTTTGAAATAGGGACTGATACATTCGACTTGAGAGCAGAGAGAATCATCAGCCCGGAAACTTCTGCTAACCTGACAGATGCTGAGACCGTCAGCATGGAGATAACCAATACGGGTCTAGAAGCTATTTCTGGTTATACGGCTGGATTCCTCTTTGAGGGAAATGTAATAGATACACAGACCCTTACTGAGGCCCTACAGCCTGACTCTTCTATCATCGTAACCTTTACTAATACCATAGATCTTTCTGCTAAAGGAACATATTCTATTCAGGCCTTTGTGGCAGCAGAAACAGATGATAACAGGTTAAATGACACTACAGAGAAAACCATTTTCCATCTCTTTGATGTAAATGCCAGTCTGGCTGACAGAACGGTGATCACGGAAGTCTGTAGTGAGTCTGCTAATGTTGAAGTGAGAATCAGGAATGAAGGATTCTCCGCAATAGAATCCGGAGAATTTCAGGTAAACATTAATGGCGAAAATGTAGATACTGTGGGATGGATAGGTTCACTCGCCTTTGGAGAGACAGCTAATGCGACCATTCCTGTAGGCCCACTCGCCCCTGGAAACAATGTGGTAACCATCATTTTCCAGAATGTAAATGGAGGAGAAGATGAAGAACCATCTGATAACTTTGTCCAGTTAGCCATGAACTTCTCAGATGAACTGGCGGAGTTTACCGTTGTGGTATTCACAGATGATTTTCCGGAAGAGACTTTCTGGCAAATAACAGATGAGGACAATGAACTGGTAGCTTCAGGCGGTACCTATGATGGCTTGTTCTTCCAGACCATTACTACTGCTGTTTGTCTGAAGGATGATGGCTGCTACATCTTCCAGATGTTTGACCGTTTTGGAGATGGGATAACTGACGGACAATATATTGTCCTGAATGCTGCTGGAGATACTGTCCTGAACCAGTTGGGAGATTTTGGGATACAGAGAGCCAGTCTTTTTTGTACTGATGCAGCAAAGTGTGATCTGAGAGCTTCTTACTTTGCCATCTTTGATGTGGAAGATGGGCTAAGTGATGTGAGCATCAGACCTGAAGGTGGTATTCCTCCTTACCAGTACAGCATAGATGGGGGGATGAATTTCCAGGACGATTCCACTTTCACAGACCTGGAAGCTCAGAATTATAACATAGTGGTAAGAGATTCTACTGGAAGCTGTCTGTTTGAAGATCAACTCAGATTGGCAGGAGTTACCCCAATAGAGGATTTGGAACAGCAGGGATATGTCTTTGATGTGAAGCCTAATCCCAATGATGGCTACTTTAGGATAGATTTCCAGAAAGAAGGGCTATCAGCACCTAGTGTGAATATTGAAGTGATGGATATCAGAGGGAGAATCATCCAGGCTCGCAGGATGAGCAGGTACAATGGGGTATTTACTACGCCGGTATCTCTGCTATCCTATCCTAAGGGGCTGTACTTCATCCGAATATCCGGAGAAGACTTCAGCTGGACTAGGAAAGTAGTGACGCAGTAGAACTGCCAACTTTAACATATACGCATCCCGAATGAGTCTGATATTCAGATTCATTCGGGATGTCTTTTTTGGGGTAAGATGAGAATGAGGGAAGTACTTTTCTTTGAGAATACAACAAAAAAGGATAAATTATGCATGCATTTTGCATGAAATACTTAAGCTATGCCCACCTTTCAGGTAAGAGATTTGCCAGAGCATATTTATGAGGCTTTAAAGAAAGCCGCTAAAGAAGAAAGACGAAGTCTTAGTCAGCAAGCCATCGTGATTTTGGCCAAAGGCTTAAATCTAGCTGTTGATTATCAGGCAAAGAGAAGAGAATTGGCTTCCTTATTGGAGGAGGAAACACCAAGGTATGCTTCCCTGGATGAACAGAAAATAGTGGATTGGATACGAGATGATAGAGAACTTAGATGAAAGTAGTACTGGATGTATCCGCCGCATTTGCCAACATCATTACCGCCGGACAACAGAACGTTGTTTATAAAGCATGGCTGGAAAGTGACCTATGTTTTGCCCCTACCTTATTTCATGCTGAGGCGAGTAGTTCCGCATGGAAATACCACAAAATTAATGGAGTTCCAGTAGAAGAATCTCTTCACTTGTTAAGTAATGCTATCCAACAGGTAGAAGTATTTTTTCCTGTAGAAGAATTAAGTGAGGAGAGCTTGG